>QEXY01000105.1 GCA_003130875.1 Ardenticatenia bacterium | reverse complement strand
TGGTCAAGGCGATGGTGGGCGAGGAGCTGCACTTCACCCACATCCTCGGCGGAACAGAGGGCGAGTGTCTGCTGGAAGCGCGCAACATCAGCGTGCCGGGCAAGTTTGAGGATGTCTCGTTGCGCCTGAACCGTGGCATGATCATCGGCCTGGCGGGCACGGTCGGCTGTGGGCGCACGGATGTGCTGCGGGCGCTGGCCGGCCTGGAGCCCATCGCGCGCGGCAGCATCCGCTTCAAGGGCGAGGAGCTGCAGGGCAAACCGCTCGCGGAGTTCATCCAGCGGGGCATTTGCTTTGTGCCTGCTGAGCGCGATCAGGCCGGACTGATCCTGGGCATGAGCGTGGCGGGCAACACCTCGCTCGCCAACCTGCGCGCTGTGTGCCGCGGGCCGCTGATGGATCTGGCGCGCGAGCGCGCGCTGGCGATGCGCTACGTGCGCCAGCTGGACATTCAGGCGAAGGGTGTCGAGCAGGAGGTGCAATACCTCAGCGGCGGCAACCGCCAGAAGGTGATGCTCGCCAAGTGGCTGGCGCTCAACCCGGAGGTGTTCCTGCTGGACGAACCCACGCAAGGGGTGGACGTCGGCGCCCGTGAGGAGATCCACCGCATTATGAAAAAGCTGGTGGAGGAGGGCAAAGCCATCCTGATGGTCACATCCGACCTGGATGAGCTGATGAACATGAGCCAGGTCATTGTCGTGATGAGTCAGGGGCGCATTGTGGCGCAGCTGGACGCTCAGAAGACCAATCGTGCGGAGGTGATGGCATATGCACTTGGCCAGAGAAGCCCGCAGCCCTGTGCCGCGTAGCTGGCTGCGCGTGTTCGACGTGCAACGCTGGGGGATCGTTTTGGTGTTGATCGTGTTAGTGGCGATCCTGGGCGTGGTCTCGCCGGTCTTCCTGTCGGCGGGCAACCTGCGCAACATCCTGCAGCAGGTGTCCACCATCGGCATCCTGGCGACGGGCGCCACCGTGTTGATGATCGCCGGCGGGATTGACCTGTCGATCGGCTCGATCATCTCGGTGGCGGCGGTGGTGATGGGCACGCTGATCAAGGCGGGTACGCCGGCGGAGCTGGCCATCCTGGTGGGCTTGTTGATCGGCTGCGGCATCGGGTTCATCAACGGGCTGCTGGCCGCCTATACGCGTGCGCATCCCTTCATCCTGACGCTGGGCACGATGACCATGTTCCAGGGGGTGGCGATCATCATCACCGAAGGCTTTCCCATCACCGACCTGGGCCGCCGTTTTGAGTGGATCGGCAGCGCGCGCATCTGGGAAGTGCCGGTGAGTGTCATCATCCTCTTGTTGGTGATGATGGTCTGCTATTTCCTGCTGCGCTATACGCGCGTGGGGCGCATTGCCTATGCCATCGGCGGCAATGAGTACACCACCTTTCTGGCCGGCATTCCGGTGCGGCGCTATAAGATTTTATTCTACGTCATTGGCGGGTTCTTCGCCGGCCTGGCGAGCGTCGTGTTGGCGTCGCGCATCAGCTCGGCGATTCCCACCATGGGGGCGGACTACACGCTGCAGGCGATCGGCGCGGTGGTGATCGGGGGTGTGCCGCTGACGGGTGGGCGTGGCAGCGTGTGGGGCACCTTCACCGGTGTGTTGCTGTTGGGCATCATCGCCAACGGGTTGAACCTGCTCCATGTGGAAGCCAGCTGGCAGTATGTGTTGACGGGGTTTGTCATCCTGGTGGCGGTGATTTTGCACGAGCAGCGCATGGGCCGCTAGGCGAGTGTTTTTCACCGCTCACAATTGAATAGTTCCAGTCACAGGAGGACGACCATAGACTCCGGTTCGCGCATTTCTCTGGCGGGGATGGTCCTTCTGCTGATCGGGCTATCCCTCTGGGTCGGTTGGGCGCTGAGCGCGCCTGCCTATGCCAACCCCGGCATCCTCTACGCCGCACCGAGCGCACAGGGCAGCGGTGACTGTTCGAGTTGGGCAAACGCCTGCACGCTGCAAACCGCGCTCGCCAATGCCACCAGTGGCGACGAAATCTGGGTGAAGAAGGGCGTGCATCATCCTGGCACCACCAGGGGTGACAGCTTCACCCTGAAGGACGGCGTGGCGCTCTATGGCGGCTTTGCCGGCACGGAGACTCAACGCAGCCAGCGCAACTGGCAGGCCAACGTCGTCGTGCTGAGCGGTGACATTGACCACAACGACAGCGTTGACGCGGACGGTGTGGTGACCAGCACAGCCAACATTCACGGTAGCAACAGTTACCACGTCATCTACAGCACTGATGTCACCAGCAGTGCCATCCTGGACGGCTTTGTGGTCACCGCCGGCCAGGCGGACGGTACAATGTTTCAGGGTTACGGCGGGGGGGATGTTCGGCAGTCTCACCAGCCTGACGCTGCGCAATGTCACTTCAGCGGCAACATGGCCGCGCAACAGGGTGGTGGGATGTGGCACTCCAAGTGCGATATGACGTTGGTGAACGTGACCTTCCGCAACAACTCGGCGGCACAGGGCGGCGGGATGTATAACCTGAGTTGTGAACCGACGCTGACGGATGTGACCTTCAGCGGCAACACGGCCACCGGTGACGGCGGTGGGATGCTCAACGACAACAGCGACCCAATGCTAAAC
>QEXY01000104.1 GCA_003130875.1 Ardenticatenia bacterium | reverse complement strand
GTATACGGCCGGGGTGCGACGTCTGCCGGTGAGTGTCGCTTCCATCGTGGCGATGACCGAAGTGCCGTTTGCCGCTCTCGTCTCGTTCTTCACGCTGGGAGAACGCCTCGACGGCTGGCAAGCTCTGGGCGCCGCAGCCATTGTGATGGCCGTCGTGATCCTGACGGGGCTACCGACCGGGCAAAGACCAGCCCTTGATGGGAGAACGCCCGCGCCCGCAGCGGAAGATACACCTCCGCCAGATCTCCAGATCCGCTATTCCACAGACCGATGAGCGGAACGCATTGCGGCGCGCCACAGATTGGCACGTATTTGTCTCCGGTTGCAGCCGGCATCGGCCAACCAACGTCGGATCCAAGCGCGGCGCGATGTATCCGCATTGGGACACGTGAAATCGCTGTAGGGGAATCGCAAAGCACGTGCCAGCCGGCTCAGACGACTTTCTTCCAGGTAAATCAGCGGACGGATCAGGGTGATGGTTCCGGCGAAGAAGTCCAAGCGGGGAGATAGAGTCTGCAACCTTCCGGCGAAGAGCAGGTTGAGCAAAGCCGTCTCGGCGGCATCGTCCGCGTGATGGGCCAGCGCCAGCTTGTTGCAGCCCAACGCGTGGGCCTGCAGAAAGAGCGCTTTGCGGCGGTTCCAGGCGCAGCGTTGACAGCTGAGGGGCAGCCGGTCGCGCGCGTTCAGCTCCAGCGGCACAAAGGCGTATTCCACGTCCAGCCGGACAAACCACGGCTCTAATACAGGGCGCAAATCGGGCAGGCCGGCCGGATGCATCTGGACGTGCAACGCCACCAGCTGATAGCGTTCGGCCACCCGGGATTGCCGCGCCCGCAGAAGGTACAGCAAGGCACAGCTGTCCTTGCCGCCCGAGACCGCGACGGCCACACGGTCGCCATCGCGGATCATCTCAAATTCATAGATGGCACGATTGACCGACTTGAGCGCGAAGAAGGTGAGCCGATCCAGCTCCCGAGGGGCACAGGGCTGCGAGATGGGATCGACGCCGTCTCGCACCGTCGTGAGGGGCGCTGGGTTCATATCGGGCAAGGCGCTCTCGTCCTGTTCCACACCCCCTCCCCCGCTCCGCGAGCTGCGCCCTGTCGCCTTTTCCTCACGAACACGCATCCTCGGCCATGGCACGGGGTGATGCGGTCAGGTAGGCCAACGCCTCCTCCTGTTCTCCGTCCATCACCACTTCGAGATAGCGCCCCCCGGAAGCTCGGGGCACATCGACGACCTTCACATAGTCCGCATAGGCAGCCGCATCGGGCAGCAGCTCGGTCAGTACGTTGGGAGCTGCATCCAGGAAAGCGCGGTTGAAGATAGTGCCGGGCTCGTCTGGGTAGAGGGCGAGCGGATAGATTTGCGATTCGACCAGGTCCTGGAAGAAATGGGTGCCGTAAGAAGCTTCCGGCGCCTCGCCTCCTTTGGCCATGGCAATCTCGACCAGCATCCGGGTGTTGTAGATATCGGCATAGCTGACCTTGACGCCCAGGTCGATGTTGGAACTCCCCCAGCGCCCAGGACCCATCAGGATGAAACGCTCACCCTGGAGCCGCTTGTTCAGCTGGCCGATGATGCGCGCCACCTGGAGCTTCTCGGCATAGCTGGGAATGCGGCTGTAAACCTCGGGATCCACATACACGATATAGCGGATGTTGGATACGATGCCTTGGGGCACCATCCTGTGGGCTGAGAAGAGCTTGTCCGCATCCGGGATGTCGCGCGGGATGCGTCCACCCCGCGTCCAGCTCCGGTCGGTGAGCGGTCGGCACTGTAACAAAACGATCGTAAACTGGTTTTTGCCCCGGTCGCCGGCGATCTCCACCGCAAACTCGATGTCCACCGGATACTGATAGTAGCGCTCCAACGTCTTCATGATCGCCTTCATAGCGCTGGTGAACACCTTGTTGCTCACCAAACCGTCGAAGGTGAGCACGAGGTTATGCACATCCAGGTCCATCCCCAATGCGATGATGGGCTGCACGTAATCGCCCTGGTCCAAAGCGGCGAGCAAACGCAGGGCGGGGTAATCCGGCGTCAGGACCTCTTCCACCGGGAAGGAGCGGAAGGCGTTTTCCTGGAGGTCTACGGCGTCGATGTGGTGTTGCGAGTAACGCCGAATTTCAGTCACATTGCGTTCCGGGCGCAGCTGGGGGTGGCTGAGCGCCACCATGCGCGGATAATCGTCCGCCACCCGGTCCACGGCACGGGTGCCCATTCCCCACACCAAGCGCAGGAAGCCGTCTTCGCGCCGGATGACGCGGCTCCAACGGAAGGGGTTGCGGCTGAAGCCCACGCCGGCGACATCGGGGAAGAAATAGCGCCCATGGGCATAGCCCGCCACCTTCTGGATGAGGATGGCCATGCGTTCATCGTAATCCACCAGCCCTTTTTGGCGCCGATACAGCAGGGCATTGGGATTGTACACGCTGGCATAGACGCGCTTGATCGCCATCTCCAGCGCGACCAGGTTCTCCTCCGGGCTGCCCTGATTCGGACAGAAGTAGCTATCGTACTTGCCGGCGAAGGCGCTGCCCAGGTTGTCCTCGAGCAAGCTCGAGGAACGCACGATGATGGGATGCGGACCAATTTCCTGGAGGATCTCGCGCAGGCGCAGCGTCACATGTTCGGGGAAGCGCGCGTTGGTCATCGCTTCCACCACTTTGGGGTACTCGGCGACGATCTGTTCGCTGCTCTTGTACTTCTGATTGTGGAAGTCGTGCAGCTGGTTCAGCTCGTGCACCTCATAGAAGACATCGGCGCCGATGAAGTACGAATCGGGGATCTTCAGCGGCACGCCGAGCTCCAGCTCGCCCATCGCCTGGGCATGTTGGAGGATCTTATAGGCGAGCAACAGGCCCGCCGCCTTGCCTCCGATGCGTCCACGTCCGATGCGCCGCCGACGGATCTCGCGCAGATCGGCGATGGTGAAGAAGTGCTTGGCGATGCCCACAAAGTGCAGCTGATCGCTGATCATCCCTTTGATCAGGACGACGATGATCTCTTCGAGATGGTGCTGCACCTTGGCTTTCTCTTCAGGAGTGTAGCTCTCGTACTCCTCTCCTTTGGCGAACAGCAGATCCCACGGCGCCAGCTCTGGGTTAAAGGTGAGCACCACATCCCGCTGCGGCGCGCGCTGACGCAACAGCGGACGCACCAGCTCGACAAAGTCGGAGTGCGGAAAGTGATAGGCAAAGTAAAAATCGGTCAGATGGTCGCGGATGATCTGCAGCCGCTCCTGCCACACCTCAGGGGGCTCTTGTTCGTAGGGGTACTGGATGCCCTCCAACTCCTGCGACTGGATCGCCTTTTCGATCACTTCCTGCTCGAACACTTCCGGGTCGATGACATGGTGCGCAAAAAGCTTCTCCCGCATCTTGGCCCGGATGGTCTTGGCCAAGATCGGATAGCGGCTGATCTCCAGGTAGAGCTGGAGCACCTTGGGCGGTTGCATCGAGTCGTGTCGCTCGGCCATAGTCATCTGGATTATACCCAACGTTTCGGACTGGAGCAACCCTCTCGGGCGGAGATTTAGAAGGGTTGATCCACCCGGGACAGCCGCAGCACTTCGGACAGGTGGTCACCCAGGCGCACGATGGAACATGGCACGCCACTATTCTGCAGCGCGAGGCTGACCGCTTCCGCTGCACCAGGGGCGACGCCTTCCGGCAGGAAGCTGGCCGGATCGATGAGCACAGCCACGGCGCGTATGCCACGCCAGACCAAGTGCTGAACCGCGACCACCCATTGGGAGTCATATACGGACGGGGTGATGATGAGCAGCAACGCGTTGCGCGTGAGATAGACGTTTTCCATCTCCAGCGCCTGTGCCAGGGAAACGCTGCCCATCGGTTGTAAAACCGCCAGCAGGGCGAGCAGACGGTCGAGCTGGCGCGCTCCGTGATCCAGCTGGACGGAGGTACGTCGCTGGCCGTGGGCATACGTGACCAGTCCCAGCGGCCAGTTGCGCTCGAGCAGAAAATGCCGCGCCAGCGAGGCTGCACTGGCCACCGCGTACTCATGAGTGGCGGGGATGAGCGGCACGGGTTCCGGACTTTCCAGCGGAACATAAGGCGGAGCTGAAGCACCCACCGCATCTCCTTCAACGGTTTGTCGGGCGATGTGCACATGTCGCTCCATATCGAGAAACAGCCACACCTCGGCCAGCGTATCCCGCTCGAACTCCTTGACGATCAGCCGCCCGACGCGCGCGCTCGACGGCCAGTGGATGCGGTTGAAGCCATCGCCCGGAACGTAGTCGCGCACACCGGCAGCATTGATCGTAACATCATACGTGCGCCGACGTTGCCAGGCGTTGCCCTCATGTTCCGCTGTCGGGGGGAAGAAGGCCGGCAATTCGGCAGTGAACGGATAAACGGTGAGCACGCTGGTGAATCCCATCTCCCGCTGAAAGAGAAACAACCCGAAGGGGTCACCCGAACAGAGCACCAGCGGACCGATACGGAAGCGCCCGCGCCAGTAGCAGGGTGTCCGCACCACCCAGCTGTGCTGGCTGCGACCCGCCAGCCCGCTCAGCACCCGACCGGCGCGGTGAAAGGGGAGCTCGGAATAATCGCGCACCTCTAAGTAGAGCTTGGGGAGCACGCTGTAGTTCTCAATGGTGATGGTTTCCTCGGCATAGCGACCCACTTGCGTGCGCGGCGTGTGGACGCGTCGCGTGACGCGCAATCCCAGCAAGCTGAAACGTGCCCACAAGTAGGAAATAACGAACAAGCTGCCGAGGAGATAACTCAGGTTGAGGAACAGCTCGTGGCCGTTGACGATCTCGGTGGGAAAGAGGATGGCCAGCACAGTGCTCACCAGCCACAGCCCGAGCACAATCCAGCTGCGTCGTAAGGCTGCCATTATGCCACCGTCACCCGGGTGCGCGCACCCGGCAGGGGCAGCGAGTGTAACAGCTCATACACCACGTGGTGGGCATCGGCATGTCGGGTGCGTGCGGTGGGGTTGAGGATCAGGCGGTGTGTCAGGGTGACGGGTGCCAATGCCTTGATGTCATCGGGGATGACGTAATCGCGTCCCGCCATGGCGGCGCGCGCCTGGGCCGTTCTGAAAAGCGCCAGGCTGCCCCGCGGACTGGCGCCAAGATAGACATCCGGATGCCGACGCGTCGCCTCCACCAGCATCACCACATATTCGCGGATGGACGGTTCGACATGCGTCTGTTTGATGGCCTCCTGGGCCATGCGCAACTCTTCCAGCGTCACCACCTGGGCGAGGTGGACGATGGGATGTTCGAACTGCTGGGCGGTCAGGATGGCCATCTCATCCTGCAAGGAGGGATAGCCGAGCTGGATGCGCAACAGAAAACGGTCCAGCTGCGCCTCGGGCAGCGGAAAGGTGCCCTCGTACTCGATCGGGTTCTGGGTGGCCAACACCAGGAAGGGCTGTCCCAGCGAACGCGTCACGCCGTCCACGGTCACCTGACGTTCTTCCATGGCTTCCAACAAGGCGCTCTGCGTCTTCGGGGTGGCGCGGTTGATCTCATCCGCCAGCACAATCTGCGCGAAGATCGGTCCGGGGCGAAACTCAAACTGATGGGTCTTCTGGTTGAAGATGTGGACGCCTGTGATATCCGAGGGGAGCAGATCGGGGGTGAACTGGATGCGGCTGAACGTGCACCCGATGGAGCGCGCCAGGGCACGCGCCAACATGGTCTTGCCCACTCCGGGCACATCTTCGATGAGCACGTGACCCTGGCAGAGCAAGGCGATGACGGTGGTCTCGATCGCTTCCCGCTTGCCGATGATCACCTTTTCCACGTTTTGGATGATTTTCTCCGCGCACGCCTGCACGGGGTTCACCATGCCTCTCGTTCCTCTCCGCGTCTGCCACGCCTCGGTGGCGTTATCATCTCGATCGATGAAATGTGCCGTGGACGGGAACCTCCTGCGTCCACGGCACATGATGCGTCAATGCGCGAGCTCGGTCATTCTGCTGCCCGTTCTGCTCTGTCACGACCGCCGCAGCTCGTTTAAATGTTCTTCGACCGCCTGCACTTCTGCCTTGAGGTCGGCCAGATACGCTTCCAGGTCAGTGATGCGCTCGGCACGGGTGCGGTAGCGGCGCCGGAAGCCCGTCCCTGTCTCACAACACGTGCCGTGATGCCCTCCACCGCAGCGATCGCAGCAGCACGCATCACACCCGCAGCCACCGTGATGTCCATGGTGGCTGCCACAATGACAACCACAGTGGCAACCGCAATGACAGCCACAGGGGCAAGCACAATGATGATGTCCTCTACAACCACACATCTCGCACCTCCCAAATCGCGTTCCTCTCCACCCATGATCCTCATAATCGCGCTTTGCGCAAGCGCAAGCTGTTGGTGACCACGGTGACACTGCTGAAAGCCATTGCCAGAGCTGCCAGAGCGGGATGCAGCGCGCGCACGGTGTCGGGCAGCCAGGTAATCGGATACAACGCGCCCGCCGCCACTGGGATGAGCAGCACGTTGTAGAAAAAGGCCCAGAACAGGTTTTGCTTGATGGTGCGCATGGTGGCGCGGCTGAGCGCGAACGCCTGGGGCACGGCTCTCAAGTCGCTGCGCATCAGGGTGATGTCCGCCGTCTCCATGGCGATGTCGGTGCCGCTGCCCATGGCGATGCCGACGTCGGCCTGGGCCAGCGCCGGGGCATCGTTGATGCCATCGCCGACCATGACAACCGGGCCATTTCCCTCGTCCTGCAAGCGTTTGACCACGGCGGCTTTGTCCTCCGGCAGCACCTCGGCCAACACATGGTCAATCCCGACCGCACGAGCTATCGCCTGCGCGGTGCTCGGGTTATCTCCGGTGATCATCACCACCCGCAAGCCCAAGCGCTGCAGCTGCTGCACCGCCGCGTGCGAACCGGGCTTGAGCACATCCGCCAGCGCCACCAACCCGACTGCCTGGCCATCGACGGCCACCCAGATGACCGTCTTGGCCTCTGCCTGGAGCTGACGTTCCGCGTTTTCCAGGCCGTTCAGGGAGACGGAACGCTCCAGCATGAAGTTTCGCCGACCCACCAGCACTGCGTGCCGACCCACGCGGCTGGCGACTCCCTGGCCGCTCAGCGCTTCGAATTCCTGCGGCGCCGAGGGCACGACACCGCGTGCCTTGGCCGCACTGACGATCGCCCTGCCCAGCGGATGTTCGCTGACCGACTCGGCTGAGGCGGCCAGATGGAGCAGCGCGGATTCGGCATCGGACGGCGGGCTGGTCTGGACGGTGCGCAACAGGGCATGTGCCGATTCGCTCACTACCACATCCGTCACCGCAGGTTGACCGAGGGTGAGGGTGCCGGTCTTGTCGAGCACAACAGTCCGGGCGGCGTAGAGGCGTTCCAGCGCCACACTGTTGCGGAACAGGATGCCCATCGTCGCTCCACGTCCCAGACCGACGATCACCGCGGTGGGCGTTGCCAGGCCGAGCGCACATGGGCAGGCGATCACCAGCACAGCCACCATCCGGATCAGCGCGGTGGTGAAGTCACTCCCTACCACCAGCCACCAGATGAGGAACGTCACCAGCGCCACGCCGACGACAAAGGGCACAAAGACGGCGGACACCCGGTCGGCCAGGCGCTGGATGGGCAGCTTGCTCCCCTGGGCCTGTTGCACCAGTCGGATGATCTGGGCCAGGACGGTCTCGGCGCCCACCCGCCGGGCTTGCACTTTCAGGAAGCCCTGCTGGTTGATGGTCGCGCCGGTCACCTGGTCGCCCGGACCTTTGTCCACCGGGATGCTCTCGCCGGTGAGCATGCTTTCATCCACGGTCGAATGCCCTTCCAGGACGACCCCGTCCACCGGGATGCGCTCCCCTGGCCGCACGAGCACCACATCGCCGACCACCACCTGTCCGATGGGAAGTTCCATCTCCTGGCCTGCGCGGACCACGCGGGCGGTTTGCGGGTGCAGCCGCATCAGCTGGCGGATGGCGGCGCTGGTGCGGCCGCGCGCCCGGGCTTCCAACAGCTTGCCCAGCCGGATCAGCGTGATGATCACCGCGGCGGTCTCGAAATAGACGTGGTCACCCCAGCCGCCATGTCCCAACACACCGGCAAACGTCACCAGCACGCTATACCAATAGGCCGCCGATGTGCCCATGGCCACCAACACGTCCATGTTGGCGGCGCCGTTGCGCAACGCCTTCCAGCCGCCGACGTAGTAGTCCCAGCCGACATAGAACTGCACCGGCGTCGCCAGGGCGAACAACAACCAGTTAAACCACGGCTGGTGTGCCCAGCCTGCCAGCACGCCGCCATCCCGCGCCATGCTGAGCAGGAAGAGCGGGAACGTGAACAAAACGCCGAACCAGAAGAGGCGCGTCTGGACACGCATCTCCTCAGCGCGTGCGCTCTGTTCGGCGTCCTCTAAGCGATCCCCTTCGGCATCCAGTACGCCATAGCCGGCGCGTTCGATGGCGGCTACCAGGTCGTGCCGTGTAACCTGGCCGGGGATGTATTCCACCGTCGCCCTTTCGGTGGCCAGGTTGACCGTCGCGCTGAGCACACCGGGCACTTTGCGCGTCAGCGTGCGCTCGATCGTGGCGGCGCAGTTGGCGCACGTCATGCCGGTGATGGCGAGCTCGATCCTAGCTTGGTTCTTCTCCACGGGTGGTATTCTCCGCGCCGGCCGATGAGCCGTTCGACGTCTCGATACCGAGCTGCGAGACGTCGAACACCAGACGGCTGCTCTTGTCGGCTGAGGATTCCTCTTCCTCTATTTCCGCAAGCAGCTTATCGATGTCCACAGCGCAGTCCGCGCATGTCAGGCGCGCTGCGCGCGTCTCCTTCGGTGTTGCGTTCGCGGTTGTGTTCACCTTCTCCTCCGCTCCCATAGGCATACCTCCTTCTCTCTTGGGTTTTGGGTGCTCCAGCATTATGCGGTCTCGGGTGGATAGTTGATCTCCTGTAACAAAGCCCGGATGTCCTCCCATGTGATCTGGGATTCTTGCCATTCCACTGTCACCAGCTGGCTGGCCTGATCGGCATGGACGGACGTGATGCCCTTCAGGGCGCTCAGTTCGCGCTCGATGGTGTGCACGCAGTGCGCACACGAGATGTTGGGCACTCGAAATGTGCGGGTAGTAGTCATGGTGGCTTCTCCTCTGCGTCTGTGATTGTCCTCACAACTTGCTGGTCGCTTCGAAGACGTCCATGATCTCGGCAATGACCCTTTCGCGCTCTGCGGCATCCGAGCTGTTCATCGCCGTGCTGACGCAGGTGTGCAGATGGCGGTCGAGCACCAGGCGGTTCACCTTGTGCAGGGCGCGTTGCACCGCCAACACCTGGTTGACCACGTCGATGCAATATTCTCCATTTTCGACCATGCGCTGGATGCCGCGCACGTGTCCTTCGATGTTTTTGAGTCGCTCGACAATTTCGCGCGAAACCTCGTCCAACTCGGCCATCACCTGAGATGGGTATCCCTCCCCCGTGGGGGGAGGGTCATATCCGACTATATCATACATCCTCTGAAATGTCAAGAAACTCGAGGGCGTGGCAGGACTTTTCCCTTCTCTTATATGGGCCATCATTGGGACGAACGGGTGAAGGAGAGAGTGAGCCAGATGACATCCCAGCGGGGTAAGTGTTTGCTGGACTATCTGCGCACGATGCCCGATCCGCGCCGCCGCCAGGGGCGGGGCTACCCGTTGGCCGGGTTGTCACCGCGCTGTCTGGTGGAGCCGGTGGTGAAAAAGGGGGCGATGACCTCGGCTGGGTGAAGGACAACCACGGGGCGGTGTATGCGGCGGTGCGGGAGGGGGTGACAGCCCACGCAGCGCGTGTGCCGGATGCCTCCAGGTGGCCAAAGGGCACGGCCGCGCGGAGCGTTGCGCGATCTGGGTGGTGGCGAGCCGGGAATTGGGGATGTATCGGGCGCAGGAATATGGCTGGCCGGGGGTATGCTGGATTGCGGGTGGGCATCTGCCTGCGTGGAATGCACCCCAGGTGCTCGTGCAGTTGCGCGGCCATTGGGAAGCGGAGAACC
>QEXY01000103.1 GCA_003130875.1 Ardenticatenia bacterium | reverse complement strand
GTATAGAACTTCTCGTAAGCATCTGGGCCGCCCACTGACAACAACACCACGTCAAACAAGAAGACAGCCGGCCACTTCTCGCGTGTGCCAATACCAATGGGGGCGACATCCGGCTTCTTCTCCTTGATCGTCTTGGCGGCCGCGATCATCTCGTCCACGTCCTGAGGTGGCTGCAGTCCCAACTCGTCAAAGAGCTTCTTGCTATAGAAGAGCCAGTTGGCGCGGTGCGCATTCATCGGGATGCCATAATGATGGCCGTTGAACAAGGTCATCCGGCCGATCACAGGCGGATAGTTAGCGTCCAGATTGTTGGCCTGCCAGATATCGTCGACTGGGTCGATATAGTTGCCGTCGACATACATTTTCAACTCGGCGCCGCTCAGGGACTGGAAGGTGTCGGGGGGCATTTTAGCGGCCAACAAACCCAGTAGCACCGTCTTAAGCGTGATCCCGCCACCACCGGCGATGGGGTTATCCACGATCTTGATGTCAGGGTTCTTCTTGTTGAACCACTCGAAGATCTTGTTCATCGCCTCTCGCTCACCACCGGCAGTCCACCAGTGATAAACGATCAGCTCCTTGCCGCTCTCTTGATCGGCCCCCTTCGCCAGCACACTTAGTGGCAACACAAACAGAGAAAGGATTATGAACAAGCTGACACACAGGTATACCCTTTTCATTGCCGTTCCTCCTTTGCTTTAAACCAAAATGCGCCTTTGCAGGCATGCACAGCGGGTACATACCAGGTGCCACATATGAGACAACCTGAATTTCCCTAGGCACCACCTCCTTTCAAATCCTTACCGACATAGCTCGTCACAGTGGTGACCATTCACCATTAACCGCTTATATATTATAACACATCTCTAGTTTCTGTCCAGTTTGGCACAGGGAAAAAGCGGACAATTTTGTTTTTGCCTTCTTTAGAACGACTTTTTGGGGCCTATCTATGACCTGAGATGCCCGATGCAGGCAAGGTTTATCTCTTCTTGGATGCACTTAAAAGCTGGGTTTTCAGGGAGACCATCGCCTTTCACCAAGCGATTGGCTCACGTTCGAAGAAGAATTGTCCGCTCGGGCCGCCATCCGGCAACAACGCTAACCAGACCGCCGTGTCAGCACCTTGTTCAGGCGACCGTGGTGCTTGGGGACCGCCCATATCGGTACGAATGTGCCCCGGCGACATGCTGTTGATGAGGATGTTATAGTCGTGCACTTCGGCTGCCAGCACGCGGGTGATCACGTTGAGGGCTGCCTTCGACATCCGATAGCCGAGTGACCCTCCGCTCATCGAAGCCAATTGGCCAGCACGGCTTGAGACATTCACGACGCGCCCGTAGTTCTGCTGTTGCATCATCGGGATGACTGCCTGACACATCAACAACGGTCCATAGGTGTTCACTTCCATCAATTCACGGATCAACGCAACCGGAAACTGCAGTCCAGGCGTGGTGTGGCCCATCAGCACAGCTGCGTTGTTGACCAGAATATCCAGGCGGCCGAAGCGCGTGCAGACTGCATCCACAGCGTCTCGGATACTTTCAGGTTGTGTCACATCGAGCCGCTGAAATGAGACATCCCAACCAGAGGCACGCAGTTGTTCTGCAGCGGCCTGTCCCTTCTCCGCTGAACGTGCGGTGAGCACAACGTGCACGCCGCGCTGTGCCAATTGGCGGGCAATCTCAAAGCCCAGGCCACGGTTGGCGCCTGTCACCAATGCGATACGTTGTGTCATCCTGATCTCCTTTTGGCTTGCAGGTAAAAAGAGCTAAAATTGAATTCTGTGCACATTCGCATCTAAGGAGGGATCTCCCATGGTCTTCACACACCAATTCCAAATCTCCACTCAGGCGAAATGCGATGTGGTGGATATCACAACACAGGTGCAGAAAGCGGTTGAAGCCTCCAACTTACAAGCGGGTGTCGCTATCATTTTTTGCCCTGGCTCCACCGGTGGTCTGACCACGATCGAATATGAAAGTGGCGCCATAGCGGACTTGAAGCAGATTTTGGACGAGTTGATACCCTACGGGCGCGATTATCAGCATCACCGTCGTTGGGGAGATGACAACGGCGCTGCCCATGTGCGTGCAGCGCTGATGGGTCCTTCGCTCAGCGTGCCATTTGCCCAGCGCCGCCTGATGCTCGGCACCTGGCAGCAGATCGTGTTTATCAACTTCGATACCCGTGCACGATCGCGCCAGATCATTGTACAGATCATCGGAGAGTAGCTGGCCTGATCGGAAGCGCGGGCAGGCCAGCGATTCGTGTTCGGAATGCTAAAGGCCGCGCGCTTCGCTGAGCGCTTGCTGGGTGTCAATGCCGGCCAGCTCGTGGCACGCTTCGATGTATGCCACGATGTTCTGCATCGGCACGTCATCTAAGATGGTGTGTGAGCTTTGCAAGATGTAGCCACCACCGCGTCCCAGACGTTCGGCGCGCTCGAAGATTTCCGCTCGTACCTCTTGGGGAGTTCCATGTGGCAGTGTGCGCTCTACATCGATGCCGCCATAGAAGGTGAGCTTGTCACCATATTGTTCCTTGACAGCATAAATGTCATAGGCTTGTGGTTCTAGCGGGTTAAACACGTCCAGGCCGATCTCGATCAAGTCGGGCAGGATTTTCAATATATTGCCGTCGGAGTGTTGCCCGACCACCAAGCCGTGTTCTTTTACCCGCTGATAACAGATTGCCATACGCGGCTTGATGAAACGGCGCCACATAGCAGGACTGAAGAGCAGACTGGTTTTCGAGCCCCAATCATCGGCGAAGTAGAAACCGTCAATGCCCAATGCGATCTGCTGATCGATGATGGGCAAATTCCATTCGTAGAGGATCCGGTCCAGCAGCTCCTCCACCCATTCGGGCCGCACGGCCATGTCGACCAGCAGCTCTTGCATCCCTCGAATCGCCCAGGCACGCTCGAACAGAGCCATGCCCAGCTTACCAAAGATGAAACGCTTGCCCCGATGGCGGTCGGCCAGTTTGCGCGCTGCGTCAAAACGGCCACTGCGATAGGGGTCAGGCATGCGATAGGTTTCAAGCAGCCGATGATCTTCTGCTAGTGGATGCGCGACGGGGTGTGGCATACCTCCACGTCGATCCCAAACACAGCCGAACTCATCGGTATGCAAGCCGCCCTGCGCATCCAGGGATGACATCACTGGGCCACCGCTGGGCACCAGCTCCACCTTTACGTTCTCTGCCCAAGGGTTGACGTTGAAGTCGCTGCCGACTTTGACAATGTGGTTGCCGATGAATTCGATCAGTGCCTCGTTATCGGGCAGGTCATAATGGCGCCGTACCTTTTCATAGACGCTCGCCGTGGCGTGAAAATTATAAGGCACATAATCAGGTTCTTCGTGGCGAATTGCCTTAAGGACACGTTCTCGCCGGTTCATTGTGCAGCTCCCTTTCCGTCATCTCACTTTGTGTTGGCTCTTGTTTCACCACCATCCCGTACTGAGGGACGCCCAGATGCTTTGCCAGCACTTCACATTTTGCCTGGAGCAGATAAAATGCCGGCGCACCGCTGCCATCGATGCTTTCGAAGTTCGCCTGACCCTTGGCAATGATCAGGTCAGCAGCCCAGAACTGCTCGATGAATTCTGGAGAACAACGATAGAGCAGAGTGCCCAGGGAATCACTCCCGTTATCCACGATAGTAGCGACTTCGTGGATACCCGCTGCTATGGCGTCCTCGCGCGTGGCATCGTTAACGGTCGGAGCCGCCTTGACTACATAGGTGACCGGAGCGGAGATCTGCTCGATCAACAGGCGGTCAAACACTGTCTCTCCAGCGTTATCCGCCAGATAGAGCACATTTCGACACCGCACTAACGCGCTGCGCAGTGCTGGCAAGTGATCAATGGCAAATGGCTCGACGAGCACCCGCTCCACCGTGCTTTCCAGGTCAAACTTCTTCACCACACCGTGGTCGATGATATTTCCGGCAATGCTGAGCCGGACAGCCATCTCCAGCGGGTCCGGAGCTTGCCGTAGCAATTCTCTCAGGCGCGGCAACAGGGCCAGCGCCCTTTGTGTGCTTTCATCCTTAGCGCGCCGGTACGGGTCTCCATTGCGCGCTGCCCGGCGCACCATTTCCTGGATGCGCGAGGACATCTCGGAAGGTGTGTAGCGGGTGTCGTAGTGTTGTGCTTCTACCAAGACACGCTGTAACAGCTCGTGCTGTTGTGTCTCATTCAGTCCAGCAACGCGTGCCGAATCAAGAACCTGTCGTAGGAAACATGGGAAACAGTCCAGGTACGTTCTCACGATTCAACTCCCTGTATGGTTCGCGCAGAGATAGTACCAGACTGTCTATGTTTGTCAAAATCCTGGAATTTCTTGCACTAAGGGAATGGTGACCATGCGGAGCACTATGACGCTCCGACCTGTCTATCAGCGGCATGCACCACTTCCCACATCGCGCGCACCATTTGTTCTTCCAGCGGAGGCACTGTATATGTGCGCGAGCGGATCATCTTCCAGGCACGTTGCGCTACATCCAACCGCCCCTCTCGCTCCCAAACCTCCCAAGCTCTGCGTTCCCAGAGTCGAGTGAACCACAGCTCGCGCTTGAAGTGGTCCAACGTGTGCTGGGCGGTGAGGAAATTGCCACCCGGCCCGACCTCGGCAATGACATCGTAGGGCATTGTGTCTTCGTTCACCTCAAATGACTTAAGCGTATGACGCACAGCGCTCACGATTTCGTTGTCGATCAGGAATACTTCGGGTCGCACCGTGTTAAGCGAATCCACCATACCGAACCCAGCCACCACGGTCAGGCCTGCCAGGGACGGGAGCAAGCAGCCTAGCAGCTTTTCAACGCCCAACTGGGTGTCCACTGCCTTGGCATCTGTGATGAGGCCGCCTCCGCGTGAGGGGATGTTAAAATAACGCGCCATTTCAGCCGTGGCGATGCGCTGCAAGGCAAACTCCGGGCCGCCCATCGCCAATTGCCCGCTGCTCATATCCAGGCTCCGTGTGTAGCTGGTGTACAGCACAGGCGTGCCAGGTCGTATTGTCTGCACCAGCGTGATCGCGCCCAGCAGCTCGGCGGTCGCCATGGCAGTGTTACCGGCCAGCGTCACCGGTCCAGTCGCGCCGGCGATGGGACCTGGGCTGATCCCAATCGGCACTCCCTGTCGCGCTGCCTCTACCATCGTGCTGGCCTGCCGTTCATCCAGCTCCATCGGACTGAGCGTGGTCAGGTCGACCACCCATAGGGGGTATTGCCGCAACGCTTCACGGCTACCACGGACAATCGTGGCAATTTCCAAGTTGTCGCGCACTCCCTGCTTGCCATATGCTGTGTTCAGGATCGGTCGCGTCGAGTTGAGCAGAGAAATAATCTGCTGATAGCGATCATTGGTCTCTGCTGGTGCGTCGACCGGTGTGCCAATGGTCGCCATGATATCCAGCTGTTCCTGTGCGTCGGCTAGACAAGTAATCCATGCGAGATCCTCCTGGGTGATGGGATGTCGCACCTCACTCTCTGGGTCGTACCAGTGCACTGCGTAACCGTTGGTGCTGTAGTAAACGTTGCCCGGCTTCAAATGTATAACCCGCTTCTGGTCCTGAGGATCGCGTCCGTACAGAGTGAACTCGGATGGCACCTTCTGGCGCGCACTTTCCACCAGATGGCTGGGGAAACGTACGCGCTGCGTGCTGGAATCCACCTGAGCGCCTGCGTCGGCCATGATGGCACGAGCCTCGGCATCCACAATGCGCAAGCCAACTTTTTCGAGCAACTCTAACGCGGCATTTTGGATATGCGCTTTCTCTACATCGGAAAGGAACTGCAGATGGACACGCGCCATAATGATGCAACCCTCCCTTCACTCTCTGTGATTAGTCAAGAAATGAATAATATCGATATGACCATGTCAATGATTAGACATGCGTCGATACCAGCTTGCTTTCAGACGCTCTAGTTCCACCAGCGTTTCATCAGGTAAGGGAAGAGGTGTATGGGTTTCGATCAGCTGACGCGCACGTGCGTTCAGCCGTTGCATAAGGTCGACGCCTTGTTCTTTGCGCACTGGATCGAACATAGAGCGATCGAATACCTGGGGATACCACATGTTGCGACAATGACCCAGTGTATGAGGATGTTCGAGGTAGTTACCCATTGGACCGACTTCGGCGATCATTTTAACCATCTCGGTCAACTGCATATGATCAAACGCAGGGAGTTGGAACATTGCTTTGGTGTATTCAATGATCTCATCGGCCAGCACAACGCCCTCGGCAGCACCCAGCTTGCCAGCGCCGATGATGCCGGCATTGTGCACCATTTCAACACCGCTCAAGAAAGCAAACATGCATTCGGCGAACATCTCCGCACCTGCCTGTGCGTCTGGCTGCGGGCTGTCGCTGCATAATTCCAGGCCCCAGGCGGGCATCCTGTACCAGTGTGCCAGATCAGTCACAGCGGCATAGGCCAGGAACACCTCAGGAGCGCAATAGGACCAGAGTGTGGAACGCATGTCCATCACCTGCACGGTGAACCCAGCGGTGCACATTGGTGCACCAGGATGCTTTAGCTGATGCATCACCACATTTGCCAGCCAATCGGCATTGCTCAACACGAGCGCACCTGCTACGCTGCAAGGACTGTTGCCGCCTAAAGCGGGACAGGAATAGGTTATCAAAGGTGTTTCGGTTTCAGCACAGGTGAGGAGCACCTCGATGTTTTCGCGGGTGCCGTATAGCGGCGCTGCTGGTACGCTAACGCATATCATAAAAGGCCTTTCGCGCAACGGGCCACGTCCGCCAGCCACAATCTCAACGCAGTCCAGTGTGTCCAACAGGCCCTGTCGGTCATACGGAAGCACCCAGATCGGCTTACTGGTATGACACACGGTTTGCAGTACCGCCACCTGAGTCTGCAGGGCATTTGGTACGTCCGCTGCTTGTCCCACACACTGAATGTAGTCAATGTTGGGCAATGCGTCGAGCAAAGTAGTGAACCATACCTGATCGGCCTTGCGATAAGGGCGATTGGAACACGTGTAAGGATCGCGCACGAACACAGTATCAGCCAGAGCTCCGAAGGTCACCTTGCCTTCCGCTAGCGACAGGACTGGTGCGCCTAGCCGATTGTAAAGTGTCACGGGCTTAAGCGTCTGTAGTGTCCGTTCAACCAGATCTGCGGGAATGTACGCGCGCTGGCCGTCAATCCTGGCACCTGCTGAGGCGAGCAATTCCCGCGCTTCATCGACTGGCACGTGGTAGCCGACGTCCTGCAAAACCCGCAGGCTGGCTTCATGAATGGCCTGGGCTTGTACTTGGGAGAGCAATTGCAGCCGAAGCGGATCACCTGGACCTGTTTGCAAAGTCATAACTCTTCTCTTTGGTGGTCACACCACAACAGGAGCTGACCTTGGTGGTCAGGACAGTACGTCCCAACACGATGTGTCTCCTCGATCATTGCACAGTAGTTCTCCGGTTTAACTGCGGAGTGGATTGTGTTGCTTGATGAAACGATGTAGCCACCTCCGACCCCAGCCGTCCGGATCGTTTCGCGCACCATGCGTCGTACCTGATCAGGTGTGCCATAGCTTAACAAATCACCGCAATCAATGTTGCCGATCAGACACACACGATCGCCATATCTGCGCTTGACTTCGCCGATATCCATCTCAGCTACTGGCTCAAGCGGGTTAATGGCATCAATTCCGGTGCTGATTATCATATCGAGAATTGGCCACAGGTTCCCATCGCTGTGTTTCACAACAAAGGCACCCTCGTCGTGGATCGCCTGGACAATGCGTGCTAGGCGTGGCCGAATAAACTCATTATACATTTGGGGCGAGATCATCGGCGCGGTACGATAGGCGATGTCATCGCCCAACATGATCACTTCAGCTCCGGCACGCACTGCCCGTCTTGCCAGAGCAATGGCAAATTCGTTCACCATATCCAGCACTTCGTGCACTAAACGGGGTTGTTCGATCATGAAGGCAAGGAAGTCATCTAATCGGCACAACTCAGCTGCCCACATGAACTCGGCACGTTGACACCACACGATAGCCTTCTTACCCTTGAATCGCTTCACATAGTCCGGCAGGTTACCCAACCGATGCGGTGCCTGTGGATCTGGGGGTGTATAGCGGCGCAAATCTGCCAAGGTCTTGATTGGCCCCTCGATGGGAGCCTTGTGCTCAGCGGTTACACCAAATACAACGCCCCATTCATTAACAAGTGTCTTGTCATCTATACGTTCTTCTTTGAAGGTACCCTCAAACATGAAGTGGGCCACGATTGCGTCTAACCCGATTTGGTCCACGAAATCGGCCCAATTCGATCCCGGTATGATGGTCTGATATACTTTGGGGTGAACGAACCACTCCAGGATCGGCACGCGATCTGGAACTTGGCGTTGCAACGCCGCAATAACCCGCTCGTGTGAGTTCATCATAGGCACGTGGTCTCGTTGATCTTCGTGGTCTGAAACTCATCAATCACCTGGCGCAGAACTCGATCGAGCGCTTGATCCACTCCATCTGGCAGCGGCGCCGGACCGGTCGTGGCCAGAATCTCCTGTACGCGCTCGTGAGCTACGTCTGTGATGGACTTTGCTCCCTTTTCGATCCATTGTGTGATAGTTTGACGTCCGAAAAGCTCCGGGAAGAACATCGCCTGCCTGAAATGCCGTGCCGTATACTCGTGCTCGAGGAAACTGCCCCGGTGTCCCACTTGGCGAATCATTTCAATCATCTGGGTCTCATCATTCTCTGGAACACCTTGGGTGACGCGTGCTATCATACGTACCATCTCATCGCAGATGACCAGCATCTCAAGTGAACCATACATGCCACTTGCCAGTGTGCCCATACACTGAGTAAGGGTCATTCCGGACAGGGCATTCAACAGCATACCCATTATTGCTTCAGCCGCTGCGGCTGCATCGGGCAGTTTCGACTCGATGCCAGCGCCAGTGTTGAATGTGGGCAGGTTGTAGTGGCGCCCCAGCTGCGCTACTGCCGCACGCCCGACTGCTTGTTCGGCGCTAGCATAGGTGACTTGCATAGTGCGCATGTCCATTGCTGGTGTATGCGGAGCGAAAATGAAAGGGATGCCTGGCTTGAGCATCTGCGACATCACTAGACCAAACAGGGCTTCGGCTGTTGCTTGAATCAGTTCGCCCCGCAGGTCTACCGGGCCAGTGGCGCCCAACAGCGGCGCAGGCGAATACACGATGGGACAGCCATAGTACGCTGCCTCGATCATCCCCTCGTTCAATTTGGTGACTCGGAGCGGTGATAACGGTGTCACATATATCGCCACCCATGGTCGCTGCCGAAGCTTGTCTTCTCCGCCTGAAACCGCGATCGCCATTTCCAAAAACCTAGCGACTGCTCGTCGGCCCAACGAGCTAACCACTACTGGCTTGGTCGTATTGCGGAATATAGCCTCGTACTCGTAAAAGAAGGCCACCTCCTTCGGCCTGTCGCCCGCCGAACATAATGCCATAATGAAATCCACGCTCGGCAACGCCTGTCCGACGCGTGTAGCGGATACCATGTCGGCACTAGTTGGTGTGCGTGGCCTTCCGGCGGCGTAATCCCAGAAATAAGGTTCTGAAGTACCACCCATGCCATAGTACACACGCCCTGGCTCGAGCAAGAGGTCCATTGCTGGCTCACGACCATGCAGCACATAAGGTAGAAGGGGCGGTTTTCAGGGCGTTTCCCACCAGTTCGGCTGGAAGGCGGATAGTACGCGATTCACGGTCCACCCATGCATCACCACGCTCGAAGATTTCGAGGATAACCTCCGAGTCGCTGAAGATACCGGGATCTTCCAAGAGTGCTAATGCTGCAAGGTGGATTCGTTCCAAGTCATTGTCCGAGAGATAGTTTAGCCAGCCACCCTGCAGGCCCTTTTTTCATTGTAACGAGCCTCCTTCCATCGTATCCTGCACACTCGTACGAGCATTAGACCCGTTTCACCTGGCGTCCCAGCACACGCGCAAGGCCATCGGTGAACATGTTAAGGCTGATCACCAGACCGGATAGGGCCAGCGCCGGCGCCAACACCGTGTACGGTGCTGCTACCAGGTTGGCGCGATTCTCGCTGATCATCAGTCCCCATTCCGGTGTCGGTGGACGTACCCCCAAGCCCAAGAAGCCCAACGACCCGATCAGAATCGGCGCATATCCGGCGCGCACCCCAAACTCCACTAGCAGCACCCCGGTGGCATTCGGTAACAACTCCCGCCACACGATGGACCATGCCGACTCGCCGCGCGCACGGGCAACCATGACATAGTCGCGCGTCACCAAGTCGATGGCCACAGAGCGTGCCATACGCCCCGTGCGGGGCAGATAGACCAACGCTACTACACCGATAAGCAACAGCTCGTTGCCGGATGCCTCCAGCCCGACCGCCATAATGACCAACAAGGCAAAGACCAACACAGGGATGCTGATCAATATCTCAAACAGGCGCATTATGAGCACATCGAGCCAGCCGCCGATGAATCCGCTTAGCAGTCCGAGAAAACCGCCCAATATGACTGCGATAGCCGTGCTAGTAAGCGCCATAAACAGCTCATGGCTAGCGCCGTGTACCACTCGGCTGAAGAGATCGCGTCCCATCTGATCGGTGCCGAGCAAATTCTTCGGATTAGGAGCGGCGAACGGTTTGCCAGTGCCCACCCGGTCGTAAGGATAGGGTGCCCAGAGCGGTCCTGTGATGGCTACGAGCAGGTATATGGTTAGTAGAACACTGCCCAGTACCAACGTCCACGGAAGGTGGCGTATCCGGCCCAGGCCTCTGCTCAGACCGGTGAGAGCGACGGATTTGCGAGCGATCACAAGGTCGGTCATTTCGCTGTCCTCAAACGCGGGTTGAGCAGAATCGTTATCACATCGGCAAACAGGTTCGCTATGATGTACACCGCTGAGACGATCAACGCGCAAGCTTCCACCACTGGCGCATCGCGCAGGAAGACCGAGTCGATCAACTGAGTGCCGATTCCCGGAAAGGCAAACACTTTTTCCACTACGACCACACCGCCGATGAGATAGGCTAAATTCAGCGCCGTGACGTTCAACGCGGGCACTAACGCATTGGGCAACGCGTGGCGCAGCACCACCTGATGCATCGGCACTCCTTTCAGGATGGCCATGCGGACATAGTCCGATTCCAGCACTTCGATCAGGTTATCGCGCAGCATCCGTATGGCGTATACGGCCATCGCGATGGCCAATGTCACAGCTGGCAGGGTCATCATATGCACGGCTTCTCCAAAGCTACGTGCCATATTGATAGCCACCACCACCGGAAATGCTGCCAGCACGACCCCGAAGATGAAGGCAAGCAGAGTGCCCATAACAAATTCCGGTATAGAAAGCCCGATCAGGGTCAAGCTCGATAAAATGGTATCCAGGACACCCTCGCGAAAAACGGCGCTTAGAGAACCCAATATGATGGAGAAGGGAATGTAGAGAATAAAGGCGTACAAGGCCAACAACAAGGTGTTCCGCAGTTTGGGCAGAACCACTTCGGCGACGTTGAACTCGCTCGCCAGCGAGTCACCGAAGTCACCTCGCACCACGCCAGAGAGCCATTCTCCGTAGCGCACCAGCATCGGCCGGTCGAGACCGCGCATACGACGGAACTCTGCCTTCATTTCTTCGGTGGCGTAGCGTCCTAAAACACGCGCCGCAATGTCTCCGGGCAAGATCTCGATGGCCGTGAAGATAATAAATGAAACGACCAACAGGGTTACAAGCGCCCATAGAACGCGTAAGAGCAACACTCTGAGGATAATCATCCTTCTTGACTCATCTGTGATATGATTGAAAGATCGGACTGCCCTTGGTTATGGGCAGTCCGATCCCGGTGCACATTTCCTTGGCTTATCAGCGCTTGCAGGTGACGCGACGCACATCGAAGCGGGAGATCTCGATGTCCGGCACATAGCCGGTGCAGTTCGAACGCGCGGCTGCCACGGTGAAGAACTTGCCCTCGAAGATGTCCCCACCTTCCTCTGTCAGCCAACGCATCGCCTTGCGGTAGAGGGCTAGGCGCTCATCTGGGTCCAGTGTTCGGCTAGCTTTGAGCAGCAGCTCGTCATATTCTGGCTTACACCAATGAGTCTCCGGATACTTGGAGTTACAGGCATGGCTGATGGACAGACCACTGAACGGCGGGCGCTGCACGTGTGCCGACATCATGAAGGGCACTTTCAGCCAGACATTGTCCCAGTACTCCTGCACCGGACTGGTGATGATCTGGAAGTCAATGCCCACTTCTTTGGCGCCCTGCTGCAGCAATTGAGCAAAGCAGGTGAAGCCGGGGAACTGCTCGCTCACATAGAACTCCACCTTGAGCGGGTTATCCGGACCGTAGCCCGCTTCGGCCAACAGCTTCCGCGCTGTCTCATAATCGGGGCCGATCGGCACCTCTTCTTCCGGTCGCCAGGCGAAAGGCAGCTGCGGGTTGATGGGGTTGTCATCGCCGATGACACCATAACCCAGCCAGCAAACATCCACCACTTCCCGCTTGTTATAGATCATCTTGAACACCTGGCGGATGCGGTTGTCGTCGAAGGGCGGCGTGTCCACCCACATGATGCCCAGCATCGAGGTCGAGGGGCCGCTCTTGAGCAGGGTTACGTTGGGGTCGTTCTCCAGCTCGGCGATGTTGGCAAAGTCGATGATCTGTACGAAGTCCATCTCACCGGACTTGATGGCCTGGGCACGCGTCGCTGCCTCGACCAGCGGGTAGAGATGGATTTCATCCGCAAGCGGCAAGCCTTCCTCCCAGTAATCCTTGAACTTGACGAAACGGTGCGGGGAGTCCACCGGTTTGAAGTCCACCGGGATGAAGGGACCAGTGCCGTTGCCAGAGGTGTGCAGATCGGCGAACTTCGCTCCGGCAGGTACAATCCAGGTATTCTTGATGGAAATCATCATCGGCAGCTCGGCGGCAGGCGCGTCCAGTTTGAACTTCACCACGTACTTGTCGGCTGCGATGATGCCGTCGTAGTTCAGGAAAGCCAACTGGGAAGCGCCCTCCGAACCGGCTACTGTGTCATCACCGGCTCGTTTGGGATCGAGCAACCGCTTGAACGTATAGACCACGTCTTCCGAGGTCAGCTCATGCCCGTCATGGAACTTCACCCCCTTGCGCAGGTAAAAGGTCCATTCGGTGGCATCTTCGTTGGATTCCCAGCGTTCCGCCAGCTCTGGGATCACCTCAAAGTCATCGGTCAAGTCGGTCAAGCGGTTGTAGGACATGTTAACCATGACATGGTTCTCACCAGATGGCTGGTTGATAGGATCCATCGAGTTGGCCTCGCCGCCGGGGTCGGTATAGGCAAACTTGATGATGAGTGGCTCTGCCGCCTTCACCTCAGGCGGCAATGCGCCTGCAACCCACGGGCGGACGCCCACGACCGCGGTGATGAGCCCGAATAGGATCAAAAGTGTGACAAATCGCAGCTGTTTACGAAACATCTCATCTTTCTCCTTTCCCTTGGAATGGCGCTGTCCAATCCACTATCACTTGGCCTATCAACCGAACTGAAGTGACCTCTCTGTCGCTCTGTTTCTCGCCCTCCTTTCTGTGCACCCTCGGCAATCGGCGCCAGCACGTCAGGCGCACTCTTAACGTGCCAGCCCACAAATCCTGTGAAACTCTTGTAAAGGATAACGCCAAAGGGTGCTTCCGAGAACTTGGGAGGTGATTGGAGCACACTTTGGCAGCTATACCCTCCCAAAGCGGTCTGCCCATATGTCATGCTGGCGCAGCTCCTCGATAGGGATGTGGCAGCGCAACATATGGGTACGACTGAGCGTTTGCCAGGGTGGCGGTTCGTCATTGCAATGCATCGGGTCCTTCCACGGACAGCGCAAAGCAAACGGACACGCTGGTTTCTCCTCGCTCACAACTAAGCCGATGTCTTTGCGTGCTTCGGGCATCACCTGGTCCGGGTCTGCCTCGGGAACGGCGCTGAGCAGCAGATAGGTGTAAGGATGGAAGGGAGGTGTGAAGACCTCCTCGGTGGTACCCACTTCACACAGACAACCCCAATACAGTACGCCTACCCGATGTGCCAGAGAGCGCACTACCGCCAGGTCGTGGGAGATAAACAGATAAGCAATGTTGCGCTTCGCCTGCAAATCTGCAAGTAGCTCGATAATGTTTGCCTGTACCGAGACGTCCAGCGCAGAGAGTACCTCATCGCATAACATCAGCTTGGGCTCGGCGGCCAGCGCGCGTGCGATCGCCACACGTTGCCGCTCACCACCGCTGAGCTCGTCCGGATAGCGGTCGTAGTAGCTGCGATCCAATCGCACATCTTCTAGCAGGGCTTCCACGCGCCGGCGCAACGCCGCGCCTGACAATCCGAAGAAGACTTGCAACGGCCGCCCAATAATCTGAGAGATGCGCTGGCGCGGATTGAGCGAAGCATCGGGATTCTGAAAGACCAATTGCAGCTCTCGCAACAAGTCGCGTGTACGTTTGTCCACCGGAATGGTCAAATCATATTTCCCGTCAAAACGCAGCTCGCCAGTCACGTAGGGGATGAAACCGTTCAGTGCCCGGGCGATCGTGCTCTTACCGCTGCCCGATTCGCCCACCAGTGCGAAGGTCTCGCCCGGTTGGATCTCAAACGAGACACCATCGACAATCAACCGTGGCAGAGGGCGGGCAAATGGACGTGGATGGTCAAATGTATACGCAGCACACAGATTATCAACTTTGAGCAAGATCTCACCTGCCTTGCAGCCCACCGTTTCACATTTCTGGAAAACAGCGCTCTGGGTCTCTGCGATCCGCTGGGCAAAGGAAGGTATCTCCTGCCAACGCCAGCACGCGACGGCGTGGCTTTCGCCCACTTCGGTCAGATGTTGCTTTTCGACAAGGCAGCGCTCCCGGGCAAAATCGCAGCGGGGGGCGAATGGACAACCCGGCGGGAGATCACTCCGCTTGAGCAATCCCTTGAGCAGCAACGAGCGCACTTGTTTGGGAGCCGTGATGCGGGGTACGGAAGCAATCAACCCCTGCGTATAGGGATGCAGTGGTTGTTTGAAAATCGTCTGTCGTGGAGCGACCTCGACGAGTTGACCGGCGTACATTACCCCGATGCGGGTGCAGATCTGCGCCACCACACCCAGGTTATGGGTCACATATAACATGGCCAGTCCATAGCTCGCCTGCAAGTCCATCAGCAAGTCGAGGATTTGAGCCTGTGTCGTGACGTCCAGGCCCGTTGTGGGCTCATCCAGCACGATCAGCTGCGGATCGCAGGCAAGTGCCATAGCGATAATGACGCGCTGTTGCTGGCCTCCACTGAGTTGATGAGGATAGCGCTTGTAAATTATCGGCGGGTTGGGCAGCCCCACGCGTACGAGCAAGTCCAGAGCACGCTCTCGCGCTTCGCGGACTGTCGCGCTGTAGCGATGCACCATGAGCGTCTCGACGATCTGGTCGCCGACGTGAATGCCGGGGCTCAGAGCCGTGGTGGGATTCTGCGGCACCAGGCTGATCTGGCGTCCGCGAATGTGTTGCAGGGCACGGTTCGAAAGACGCAACAGATCCTGGCCTGCAAAGAGGACCTGTCCGGAACGATAGCGTGCGCCACGGGGTCGGTATCCCATCAGCGCATTCGCTGTGGTGGACTTGCCACAACCCGATTCGCCCACCAGACCCAGCGTCTCGGCCGGGTTAATATGCAGATGAAGACCCTCTATAACCGGGTTCCATCGATCACCTTGCCAGTATTCGACTGTCAAGTTACGGATTTCGATCAGTGGGCCGTTGGGTTGCATCACTTCCACCGCCTGTCATACGTCACCAAACTGTCGGAAGGGCACGCCCACCAGCTGACACCATTCGCGCACCTCGCGCGCTACGTGTCCTACTACGACGGCATAGTGGTGACCAAAGCCGGCATTGCCCCACTCCTCCAGGGCAGAACCTAGATTGAAGGGGAAGACCACCTTCGCTGCCGAGCCTGGAAACTCGAGCTGATACGGCACCGACTCACCCTCCATAACAGCAATGCGCAATGTCCCGCGCCGCCCTACCAGGTTGGTCAAGGTGACCGGCGTTGTCTTCATCGTCGCCTGGATGACCGGACCATATGCGCCCGGACCGATATGCTCCGGGATAGGGAGCAGTCCCAACTGCTCGGGCTGTGCTGCCAGACGTCGCGGCAGATTGCCGCAATGGTGCAGAATGCCGCTGTTATCTTCAAAGTTGATGCGGATGAAATCAGAATGGAAAGTGGGTTCGCCGGACAGCAGCTGCATAGCGGCCATCATCACGGCACCAGGGATGTCGCTCTCACAGGAAGCAGCTACACCCATGTCGTTGGCGATGCTCTTGCCCAGGCACGGACCACCCAGATGGTCGTGGAAACATTCCACCGAGAAAGCTTGCAGATTTTCCTCGGCGATGATGCGTTGCAATGCCAGATGACTGCGCACGCCGTACAGGATCACCTCGCGTGGTGTAGGACCGGGGTCAAATCCGTGCGCCAGGGCATTCCAAGTCGCCTCTACCTCAGCAGCCGGGATCGCTTCCACGGTGCGCTGATAGCGCGTCAAGCCAACGTTCACGATTTGAATGCCAAACGTCTCGCGCAGAGCGAGCTCGTCGAACATCACATCGGACATACCCTCGGCGCGAAAGCCCATCAGTCCGATGCGCATCCCTTTCATCCGCTGTTTCAAAGCGGCAGCACGCGCATAGAGCAACATCTTGTCCCAGCTTTCTCGGTCGCACAAGTAGCCCACGATGAAGCGGTAGGGCATGCCTAGTTCCTTGAAGGGCACCAGGGCCTGTTGCAAGCCCACTAATGCTCCCCATGCCTCGCGGTCAGCTAATCCCCAGAGAACTGCCGGTAAACCTATGGCTTCAACTAAAAGGGGGATGATATGATCCAGCGTAAAGTTGCCCGGGACGACGCAGAGCGCATCCAGCTGTTTATCGGCGAAGTAACGCACCACTTTGGAGATTTCGCGCTCATGTGTGTAGGGCTGGGGATAGACGATCGCTTCCAATTCTTCGTGTGGTGCCACATCCGGGAGCATCTGGGGCAACTGACGCGCAAATTCAGCGCCGTCCTCATGAGGCCAGCTGGACACGACAAATCCCACCCGTGGACGTAACTTGTGACTTGTCGGCTGTTCAGTCGGCGTTATCGACATTGACGCAGCTCCTGCACTTTCGGATACCTGTAAAATGCCAATCGCTCCAGTTTCGACGGATCACTTTGTGATGAAGCACAGCTTGGATACCAACGCGGGGTCATCCAATTGAAAACACTCGCTATGAACGAGGCTTTCAAGCACCCATTGCATCTCTATCTTGAGCAGCGCAGGGGCCTGAATTTGCAGCAAGTATATCATGATCGCGTATTTGTGTCAATAGATTTTTGCTCAGATTGTACTACAGGTATGACCACGTAAACCGCACAAAAACAGATTCCAAGGCTTCTTGGTGTACGTGTTGCTAAAGGATCGGCTTTGCGGCGGTTGGTCCATCTTCCAGCTCTGCCATAGCCCGCTCGTATTCCTCTTTGTTGGGTGCGCGACCGTGCCAATCGCATTGGTTCTCCATAAAGGACACACCCTTGCCCTTGATCGTATGGGCAATGATTACACTCGGTCGGCCATGCACGTGCTGCGCTGCTTCAATTGTGTCCACGATTTGTCGCATGGAGTGCCCGTCGATTTCAAACGTCTCCCAATTGAACGCGCGCCATTTGTCCCGCAGCGGCTCGATGGGCATTACTTCGCTGCACCATCCGTCCAGCTGGAGATTGTTGTAGTCCACGAAGGCGATGAGGTTGTCCAGTTGGAACTTGGCGGCAGCCATGGCCGCTTCCCAGATTTCACCTTCGTTGAGCTCACCGTCGCCCAAGACGACATAGACGCGCGCATCATAACCGTCCATTCTGAGCCCAAGCGCCATCCCGACGCCGGCAGAGAGGCCGTGCCCTAGCGAACCGGTACTGATATCCACACCGGGAGTCTTCTCCATATCGGGGTGCCCTTGCAAACGCCCATTGATCTGGCGTAGCGTCACCAGCTCCTCAACAGGGAAGAAGCCGCGCTCGGCAAGTGCGGCATACCACACCGGACAGGCATGTCCTTTGGAAAGGATGAAACGATCTCTCTGCGGCCATTGTGGGTTGCTGGGATCTACCCGCATGAAGTGAAAGTAGAGTGCCGTCACAATATCCGCCGCCGAGAGAGAACCGCCTGGATGTCCTGATTGGGCGGCATAGATCATGTGGATGATGCGGCGACGAATGACTCGCGCCTGATGCTCGAGAAATTCGACCGTCTCTTGGGAGATGGGCATCTTCTCTTAGCTTCCTTAGCTTCGTGTCGATCGCACTATGACATTAGTTCCTTGACGGCCGCTATGACGGCGGCGCTATCCATACTGTACTTCTGCAACAGCAGGCGATACTCGCCTGATTCGGCGAAAGTATCCCGCAGGCCAATGCGACGCATCGGCGTGGGAGATTCTTCGCCTAACACCTCCGCCACAGCGCTGCCGAGCCCACCGTGAATCTGGTGATCTTCTAGAGTTACCACGCGGCGTGTTTTGCGCGCCGTCTGAACAATAAGCGCACGGTCAATCGGTTTGAGTGTATGGATATCGATCACCTCGGCATGGATGCCTTGTTGTGCCAATTGCTCGTGTGCTTCCAGAGCAATGGCCACCATGTCTCCGATGGCGATCAGCGACACGTCGTCGCCGGAGCGCAACAGCTTTCCTTTGCCGATGACAAACTCGTCTTCAGCAGAGTAGATCACCGGCACCGGATCACGGGTAAAGCGGAGATACACAGGTCCCACATGGTAGGCCGCTGCGCGCACCAGCTTGCGCGTGGCGTAGTAATCGGCCGGCACAATCACGGTCATCCGTGGAATGGTGCGCATAATACCCAGATCTTCGGTCGCCTGATGGGTCACCCCGTCGTTGCCCGGTGTCACGCCGCCATGGCTACAGGCGATCTTGACGTTCAGATGGGTATGCGCGATGAACGTGCGCACCTGCTCACAGGCACGCATCGTGCCGAAGACGGCATACGTGCTGGCGAAGGGGATCTTGCCAGTGGTAGCAAGACCGGCTGCAACCATCATCATATTGGACTCAGCTACCCCCATTTGAAAGAAACGTTCAGGAAACACTTTGGCAAAGCGGTAGGTTTGGGTGGACTTGGAGATGTCCGCTTCCAATACTACCAGATTGGGAAGCTCATGCCCCAATACGACCAACTCCTCACCATAGGCGTATCGGGTCGGAATTGATTCTTTCCATTCCATAGATTGCTATACTACACCCTCTGCTCGTTCGTCCTGCCGGTCAGGAACGTCATAGTGCTAGATTGCCTATCTATTTCACAGGCGCGGATAACATAGCGGGATGCCGGCCAATGGCATCTGTGCCTTGGTCAACCACGTGCCTCCCAGATTGGCGAACACCATCGTGCACAGGTCTGGACCGGCAAATGCGATATTGGTGGGCGCGTTGAGCAGCGTGCCTTGCCAGTCGTCGAACATGATCTCCAGGCGCCCATCGGGGGACAGTCGATAGAGACGGTGCGGTACATAGCACGAGATGTATAGATTATGCGCCACGTCGAACGCCAATCCATCCGGCACGGTGTAGGGCATCTCTACCACGGTTTCCGGTGTAGCCAACGAACCATCGGGCAAGATTTCCGCCTTTCTGACACCCGGCAGGTTTGACTCGATAAAGTACAAGGCGTCACCCTCGGGAGAAAGTGCCATGCCGTTGGGAAAGCGCAAATCGGTTGCGCTGACCACCCGGGTACGTCCATCCGGTGCGATGCAATAAATACAACCGTTGGCACCTTCCCAGTCGGACGAATCGGAGACGTACATATTGCCGGTGCGGTCGAAGACGGGATAGTTGGGCAGGCGCATCGGCCGCTCTGGCGCGCCTTGTGAGTAGACCGACACTTCGCCGCGTTGAGTCACGCGAAAAACAGCGTGTCCGTTTTCGCTACACACATATAAATTGGCATGCGCGTCGATGCAGATACCCAACGCATCCACACCTAGATTGGCGATGACCTCTGTGGCGCCGTCTTCTAGATTGACGCGGTAGATCTGCCCCGCTTCGCCGCCGGCATAGATGTAGCCATCCGGCCCCCAAGCGACGCACTCGCAATGATCTTTGCCATAGCTAAAGGTGACGAAATCCTCACGTGCCATCAACATTTTGACCGGTTCTGCCATAGAAGTTTCCTCCCACACATCTTAAGCGTCATGGTTGCTGGGTGTATGAGAAGAGACCCAGGCATTTGACAACTTTATCGATTGTGCGCTGGATGGACAGTTCCATCCAAATCGATCCTTTGCACGCGGCCGTTTGCCGGGTAAAACACCGCACACAGAGTCACCTCGGCAGATTGACCCGGTGCCAAGGTGCGGTGCGTAGCCATCTCTTGCATCACGGTGGCCAATCCCCGACCAGGAATGCTTGTGTTGGGCTCGATGGCCATCGTGTAGCAATTCTTGTAAAAGGGAAAGCCGGCAGAAGCATGCATCTCCTGCCACAGCCAGGCGTAAGGGAACACATCCACCGGCCAACTCAAGCCGACACCGAAGCCCAGCTCGGGGTTTGTGATCGCATACCAGCCTGCCTCAAAGTCGGCCAGGTAACCCAGGGTATAGCGTGGTTCGTTCGAGCCGGGCACGCGGGACATATCCACTAGACCGCTTGCCGTCTCGACCAGCGGCCAAGTGTAACGCTGTCCCCCCTCCAATGGGTTATGCGTCCCAGTGAGCACTTCGTCTGCCAACAGAGTGCGCGCTGCGGTGTCAACCCAGCAAGCCCCGCTCAGAAATGGTGCTCCGAATGCCGGGTGGTGCCCCCACATGTAATCCATCCGCTCACCCGCTTCGTTGGTGACGCGCTCATATATGAATAGCGCTGGCTGTCCCTTTTCAACGCGCAAGGTCCGGCGCATGCGAAATGGACTGCGGAACAGGCGCGTCTCGAGCTGCACTTCGACAAACGTTGCCCCCTGAAAGATTCCACAGCATTCCCATGCGATCAGCGATGCCTCGCCGTGCATGTTCAATCGGACACCACCGTAGTGACACTCATCACCTCCGTTGGGAAACAACACCTGCCAACCACCGGGATAATATTCCAGCCAGGTGGTCTCCGTATCCAGGCTCAGCGCAGCGCCGCGCGCGGGTTCCCGCAATCCCCAGGGTGTCTTCCACAGCACGTCTACACCAAACGGTTTGTAAAGGAGCTCGTAGATGTCTGCCCCCTTGTCGAGCAGAACGGTGGTGCGCAGTTGATCATTTTCGAGGCGCAATGCACGCAACGTGCGCCCCAACAACACCTCTTGGACCAGGCAAGCACGCTTCATCGTCACTGTGGCTCTCCCTCGGATGTGGGTGGCCAACCCGGCATGTTAGGGATGTTGTGATCAGGCGGGTAAGGATACGAACGCGCCGTAGCACCGCCGTCCACGTTGATGCAGGCGCCGGTTATGAAGGACGCTTTGGGTGAAAGGAGAAAAGCGACCAGATGGGCCACTTCCTCCGGTCTGCCCACACGACGCAACGGTTGTTCATCGTTCCACTTCGCGCGTAGCGCCGCTGGATCAGGTGCGCGCTCGAGATCGAGCAACGAGAGAGGAGTGAGGATATTGCCAGGACGCACGGCATTGCAACGGATGCCTAAATGGCCGTATTGCACGGCCACCGAACGTGTCAAGGCATCACGTCCACCGTTTGCTGCCTCGTACACAAAGCCAGAAGGAAAAGAGACAATGGCGCGGATCGAGGAAATGTTGACAATGGAGCCTGGAGTGCGTTCCCGGACGAACACAGCGCAGGCCACCGAACACCCCAGCAGGTAGCCCACCAAATTGACCTGCAGGATTTCGTGCATATCCGCTTCGTTCAAATCGTGGGCACGCGTTTGGATTTCGATGCCGGCGTTGTTCACCCAACCGCTTAGCCGGCCCATCTGCTGGGCTGCCTCAGCGGCGCGCTCGTGAGTTTCGCGAAAGCGCACATCACCCAACACGGTGCGAAAAGCGCTTCCATAGGTGGCCTCCATCTTTTGCAGCCCTTCATTGTAATGTCGAGCAACGCCGACCACCTGCCAACCTTCTTGCAGGAGACACTCAGCAATCGCATAGCCGATCCCCTTACTGGCACCTGTGACGACAGCGGCTTCCATAGAACTTGTTCCCTCCCGACTATCCCTTGATGGCGCCGGCTACCAAGCCGCGAATGAAGTAACGTTGTCCGAACAGGTAGATCAAGAAGATGGGAACACTGGCCATTAACATGCCCGCCATAGATACTGGAACATCTGCGTTGTAACGTGAGCCGAACACGGTGATACCCACCATCAGGGTGCGCATGCTGTCTTCGGGCAACAAGACCAGGGCGATTAGAAGGTCATTCCAGACCCACAGCATATTTACCGTGATCAGCGTCATCAATGCTGGCGCCGAAAGGGGAAGCATAATACGAAAGAGAATATCCAGCGGTGAGGCGCCATCCATCAGTGCCGATTCGATGATCTCGTGCGGGATGGTGCGGAAGAAATTGTTGAGCAGATAAACCGAGAAGGGGGCAAGCAGGCCAGCATAAACCAGGATAGCACCTGGATAAGTGCTGGTCATCTTGATCCGGGTCAAGAGTAAGAAGAGTGGGATAAGCATTACCACTGGTGGGATCACCATCAAAGAGCTAATGAGCGAGAGCAACAAATTGCGTCCACGGAAGTTCATCCGTGAAGTCGCAAAAGCTCCCATAGCGGCGACCAGCGTCGAGAGTGCCACAGCTCCCACCGACAGGATGATGCTGTTACCGAACCACAGGAAGAAGCGACCGCCGCGCAGTGCCGTCTCAAAGTTGCCCAAGTATATCTGAGTAGGGAATCCCAGCTTGCTGAGCGAGTAAGCTTCTTGAGTTTTGAGGGGGGTGATCACCATGAAATAGGCAGGAAATAAAACCGTGAAAGCAGCCAGCAGCAGCACCAGCTGTTTGATAATGACTGACCAGTCGAATCGACGTCTCGACACGCTGACACGCGTCGCGCTGTGCACCTCTTCCAAGGTGGCTCGCATTTCTCGCACGCTCATTCGATTCCTTCCATCTCAGTTCGGGCACGCAGCTGGAAGAGGGGTATCATCAATGCCAGCGTAATCAGGAATAGGATGACCGCTACGGCCGAGGCGATCCCTGGTAACGAGTTGCGAAAGGCGAAGTTGAAGATGTAGAGCTCCATCACTTGTGTGGCGTTGCCTGGGCCACCCCGCGTCATCACATATACGAACGGGAAGACCCACGCTAGCATAGTGATGACACTGACCACAGCATAGAACTCTGTGACGTCCTTGAGTTGCGGAATGGTGACATACCACAAACGTTGCCACCAACCAGCGCCATCAATTCGGGCTGCCTCCTGAATCTCCTCATTGAGACTCAGCAATCGCGCCAGAAAAAGCACCACGCCAAAGCCCATTTCATGCCAGATGATAATTGCCATCACTGACCACAATGCCATTTGGGCGCTTCCCAGCCAGTCCAATGCCAGAAAATCCAATCCCACTGCACGCAACAATTCGTTGACGGCACCGTTTAGAGAGAGCATGTTGCTGAAGACGATCCCGATGACCGGTATCGCTATAATGAAGGGAGCAAAGAGAATCGTGCGATAGATGCGCCAACCTGCTACGCGCTCATAGAGCAACACGGCTAGCACGATACCCACAATAACCAGGATGGGCACAGCCAGTAGCAGCTGCGCGTTGTGCAAAATTGCCTGTTGAAAGACTTCATCCTTGAAGATCTGGCGGTAATTCTCCAACCCGATGAAAGGTCCGCTGGCTCCCCGAATGCGCCGCGTGCTGAAGTCGAAGATAGCTATCAGAGGATAGCCGAACACAAACAGCATCAGCAGGGATACCGGTGCGAGATATAAGTAGGGCGTCCATGGTTTAGTCCGCAACATACGCGCACGTCGCTCCGTTTTTCCCAATGTGATCATCGAGCTCCCCTTCCTTCAGTTTTGGGGAAGGGGAGCCAAGACAGAGGGAGGTGTTATAGCTTCAAGTCCTCAGCCCAGATTTGGTAGTGCTCCAGCAAGTCCGGATTCTGCTCGCGCCACTTGGTCGCGACCGCCTGGGCGTTTTCACCGGCCTGTTCGCCGTTGTATTCTCCGGCTATGATCTTCTGTGAGTTAACAAACATCGCGTCGGTCCAAAACATCACGGGCATCAAGTTAGAAATGTAAGGCACAGCGTCCGGGTTTACTACCCAGGTCTTCCAAGCTTCGCGGAACAGGGGATCCTCGATGGCAGTGCCATCCCATGAGGCATCAGTAGGCAGTGCTTTCGAGTCAGTCCAAATGGCCTGGACGCGTTCTGGGGTGTGCAGAAACTCAAGGAACTTCGCCGCGATCTCTTTATACTGACTCTGCGATGAAATCCCTAATCCCTGCAGATCCCGGATGGGCTTGTTGTTCATCTTGCCCTTGCCGCCTGCGGGGAAGACCATCAATCCGACTTTCTCTGCCCCTAACATGCTGGCTTGCTTTCCCAAGGTGGGGATGACAATAGCAGTCATTGCGCCTTTGCCGGCACCGAAATAGTCCATGCCCGGGTAAAGATCAATTGAGTTCATATCCTCATTCATGTAACCGGCTTTCCAAAGTTGCTCCAGCTTGGTCCAGTGCTCATGGTATTTGGGTTCACGCCAATCCAGCTCGCCAATGAACAGCTGGAGCGCCTCAGCGGGGGTGTCCAGATTCGGGCCGAGTGCGTGCCCCATATACCACTCCCCCCAAGGGCCATCTTTCAGACCACCCACGATGGGGGTAAACCCTTTGGACTTGAGCTTGTCACAGGCATCCAGCAACCCTTCCCAAGTAGTGGGTGGTTCGTCCGCATTCAGGCCCGCTTTGTCAAACATCTCCTTGTTGTAGAGCCACATAGGGGAGGCAGCATACCAACCCAGTCGATACTGCTTGCCCTGGTAGATGCTGAGCACGGTTGCATCCGCTTCCTTGAGCAGCTCATCGGAGATGAGGCCGTTGAGTGGTTCAAGGTAACCCAACCAAACACTTTCCATATGGTAAATGCCGTTCCACAGGAACTGGATGTCTGGCGCGTTACCAGCTGCTGAAGCGGTTTGAAACTCGGAGATAACCGTCGTGGTATCCTGCAAGGTCACCTCGATGGTCACACCCGTTTCTTTTTCGAACATAGCGACGCTGTCTTTAACCCATTTCTCCAGGCCGGGTGCTTCTTGTTCACCCCACCACCACATCCGGAGATTCTCTCCCGCAGCCCATGCCGTATTTGGGGCACCCCGCATAAATGGGTAGATGCCTGCCGCGATCGCGCTGCTGGCTGCCAGCTTGATAAAGTCACGTCGCGAAATGCGCAGAACCTCACCAGACATTTTTCCTTTCCTCCTTCCTGATTGACTCATTGGACTTAGAGTAGCATATCAAAGGACAATACTCTTTCGCCAATCTTGTTTTCAGGTGTCCGATGGTGCCTGGCATCCCTCCTTTCTGTTGTGGCAATTTGCTGCATAACTGCTCAGTCACAAGGTGGCAATCCTGCATCAGAACCGGCAGCACCTAGAAGAGCAAACAGCAAAAAAGGGGTGGATGTTTAGAGGGAGTGGAAGCCCCCCTTGTGCCTTTGGGCAAATAAGGTATACAAAAGCATTGAAAGGTTGACGACTCATCCCGTTGATACCACTCTTAATGAGCGTACGGATGATTTCCTCACCTGTGTCGACATCGAGCACATTGTACTTTCCTCTTTATATAGGTGACAAGGGATTACAAAGGGAAATGCCGGACAAGGCCTTCGGCTATAAGAGTTCGCGCAGCAAAGTGACACAACGATAGAAGGGGAGCTCGGATGTTTCCAGGCAATCTCTCCAAAGGGCTTCGAAACCTGTCTGGTCAACCCGATTTCCGCAAGAAAAGGGTCTGTGGAATGAACCATCGGGGCACCTTTGGAAATTTTCTATGGGCTCGACATACTATGCCGAAGGAGTTGTGGCAATACCATCTTACAGGTCATACCTGATATTTTAGCACAAATGCCCCATTTGTCAAGCGCTAGAAGTGCGAGAGTGTTGAAAAACCCTTTAGTTACCCGCTTTATTGGCCCGTTTTCCTATGAAAATCTGAGCGGTCGATGGACTTTTTCAACACCCTCAGAAGTGCATGCACTTTCCAGCGCTCGTTGTGAAGAGAGGCACACTCCATCACCTGGAGCGGTTGCTCGTCTTTCTGAGATGTATTAACATTCGGCGCGAGCTTCTCTCGCGCGGAGTGCGCAGGCACCATTTTATGAACGCGTTTATCGTAGCCATCGATCAAGGTACCACCAGTACACGCTGTGCGCTTTTCGATCAAAACGGTCATTTGCGCACCATAGTCCAGCGGGAACATCGCCAATTTTACCCACAACCCGGCTGGGTTGAACATGACCCTTTAGAAATCTGGCAAGCTACTCAAGAAGTAATCCGCGAGGCACGCGCTATAGCAAACGTGGCACCTCAGGCATTGACCGCGGTGGGCATCACCAATCAGCGCGAGACCATCGTCGTATGGAATCGCCACACGGGGAAACCCTACTATCCCGCAATCGTGTGGCAGGACACACGTACCCGCGAAATCTGTCAAAGGCTGGCGGAGGAGGGAGTGCAGGACCATCTGCGCGCTATAACCGGCCTGCCCCTCACTACTTATTTCTCGGCTCCCAAACTGTATTGGTTGCTGGAGCACGTGCCCGGACTCCGTTCCGATGCAGAACGCGGTGATGCTCTTTTTGGCACGGTGGACAGCTGGCTCGTGTGGTGGCTCAGCGGCGGCCCGTATGGCGGCATACACATCACCGACGTGACTAATGCCAGCCGTACCCTGCTGATGAATTTGCACACCCTTGATTGGGATGAAGAGCTTCTCCGCTTGTTTGGCATTCCACGCCAGATGCTGCCGCGCATTGTGCCCTCTGCCGATCCGAAGACAAACGCCTATACTGAGCGGCGAGGTCCTTTCGATGCCACATTACCCGTGTGCGGCATTCTGGGAGATCAGCAAGCTGCTTTGGTGGGTCAGGCCTGTTTCTCGGTGGGTGAGGTGAAAAACACCTATGGCACTGGCTATTTCATGTTGCTGAACACCGGTCATGCGGTTTTGCCCTCATCGAGCGGATTGCTCACCACGGTGGCCTATCGTTTGGGTGATCAACCGGTGGTGTACGCTCTGGAGGGTTCCGTCGCCATTGCCGGAGCACTGGTGCAGTGGTTGCGTGACAACTTGGGCATCATCTCCACCTCAGCTGAGGTGGAGACCCTGGCACGCACGGTTGAGGACAACGGCGATGTCTACTTCGTGCCGGCATTCTCGGGTTTGTTTGCGCCCTATTGGCGTGCGGATGCGCGTGGACTCATCATCGGATTGACGCGTCATACCCATAAGGGTCATCTAGCCCGGGCCGCACTGGAGGCAACAGCTTTTCAGACGCGTGCCGTCCTGGAGGCGATGCAGCGCGACACCGGCATAGCCATCCAGCTGCTCAAGGTGGATGGGGGTATGGTCTCCAACGCGCTGTTGATGCAGTTCCAGGCCGATATCTTAGGTGTGCCGGTGGTGCGTCCACGGGTCAGCGAGACCACTGCTCTGGGCGCCGCTTATGCTGCGGGCCTGGCAGCAGGGCTGTGGAGCTCGACGGACGCGCTGCGTGCTCAATGGATCTCCGATCAGTGTTGGCAGCCTCACATGGATGCCACGCGACGGGAACGCCTCTACCGACGCTGGCTACAAGCGGTCGAACGTGCCATCGGATGGCTTGAGTAAATCCTTTCACGAAGGGATAGATCTTTCTATGATTGAGGCTCACCAAGTACCTATTGCCAGTGCCCCGTACAGCCGTTTGAGCAGAAAAGAATGCGAACACATCCATGCAGCCAGCTTGGAAATCCTCGATCGGGTAGGGGTGGATGTGCACTACGCAGAAGCGCGCGAATTGCTCCGACGCGGTGGCGCGCGGGTGGACGGCATTCGGGTGCGTCTGTCGGAGACCATGGTGCAGCGTGCATTGAGTACGGTGCCCCATCAGATGCGCCTGTGTGACCGTAATGGACGTGTGGTGATCCGGGCAGGCGGGTATCGTTGCTATTTTGGTGGTGGCTCCGATTGCCTCTACGTGCTCGATCATCGCACCGGAACGCGCCGCAAAGCGGTGCTTCAGGATGTCATCGAAGCAGCGATCGTCCAGGATGCGCTACCTGAGATCGATTTTGTCATGTCGATGTTTCTGCCCTCAGATGTGGACGGTCGCATTTACGACCGCTATCAGATGGAAGCCATGCTGAATCACACGACCAAACCGATTGTATTCGTGACCCCCGATCTCGCCGGTTGCGTGGCGGCAGTGGAAATGTGCGAAATTGTGGCGGGCAGTCGTCAAGCGTTCCAGGAGCGTCCGTTCGCAGCATGTTACATTAATCTGACCTCCGGCCTGATCGCCAACGCCGAAGCCTTGCAGAAATCCATATATCTGGCGGAACGTGGCCTGCCTCAGATGTATATCCCTCTTAATGCGGGAGGGGTCAATGCGCCGGTCACCACCGCCGGTTGTATGGCGATGCTGAACGCCGGCACTCTGTTGGGCATTGTCCTGACGCAATTGATACGCGAGGGGGCGCCGGTGGCTGTGGCCGGCTGGAACGGTGGTCCTTACAATCTGCAAACGATGGTGGGCAATTACGTCTTGGCTGAGGAACAGGGAGTGGCAACCGCAATGGGGAAATTTTACGACCTTCCCGTCTTTGGGCTGGGGGGTGCCACCGATTCCAAGGTGCTTGACCAGCAATGTGGTTTCGAGGTCACGCTCAGTCTAATGACAGCGTTGCTGCACGGGGCCAACTTCGTCCATGATGTGGGCTTTATGGACGCCGGCATGCAGGGTTCCTTGGCCTTAATGGTGGTCGCCGATGATATCCTGAGCTTTCTACGTGCTGCCACTAAAGGGGTTCGCGTGGATGACGAAACGCTGGCACTTGAAGTGGTTGAGGAGTTGGGGCCAACCGGAAGCTATCTCGAGCATCCCCACACTCTGCGTCACTTCCGTGAGGCGCATTATTCACGGCTGACCGATAAGAATGTCTATGCTGTTTGGGCTTCTCACGGGGCAACCTCGATGGAAATGCGAGCGGCGCAACGGGTGGAGGCGATCTTGGCTGAGCACCGTCCATCTTCTCTGTCCGAGGATGTCAAGCGTGCACTACGCGAAGTGGTTTTGCGTGCAGAACGAGAATTGGGGAACAGTTGAGCCCCCTGTACCACCTTATTTTCATATCACATTCTGGAAAGCGAGCGGCTAAATGAACGAGCATCATAACGCCACCTTACGACGTCATGCAGAAAATCGCCAGGCGGATGGACGCTATCTTCATCGCTACATGGAAACTCAGTGCCTCCACGCCGGCGAGCGGTGGGAGAAATATGATTTTTGGAGCTCCAGTACGCCCATTTATAACGCTACTACCTTCCTCTACGATAATTATGCTCAGCTGGAAGACCGTCTGTTTTATCGCAAGCCCGGTTACGTCTATTCCCGCGAAGGCTCGCCGACAAGCACTGCTCTGGAACGTGCCATCTCCACTCTCGAAGCCGCTGAGACCACGCATGTATGTGCATCAGGGATGGCAGCCAGTCATCTAGCGCTGCTTGCTGCCGGCGCCGGCGCAAAAGGTGGTATCCTCTGCTCCAGCGATGTATATGGCAGTGTATACACGATGGTGGAAAATGTGTTTCCCCACCTAGGTGCACCGACCGCCTTCGCCGACTTCACCGACCTCAACCGGCTGGAGGAAGCCATGCGCGCGTTCAGGCCACGAGTGGTCTATTTCGAGGTGATGACCAATCCGCTGACCAGGATTATCGACGCACCTGCTGTGATCGAGATGGCGCACCATTATGGCGCACGGGTGGTGGTGGATAACACGTTCACGACCCCTTATCTTATGAAACCCTTCCGGTTGGGCGCTGACTTCGTCGTGCACAGTGTCAGCAAGTTTCTCTCCGGACACGGGGATGTTTTGGCCGGGTCGGTGTGCTGTGCCAGAGATGACTTCGACATGCTTCACTCACTGCTGACACAAGTAGGCTGTCCCTTAGGCCCGAATGAAGCCTGGCTCGCATTACGCGGCCTGAAGACATTTGCGCTACGTATGGAACGTCATTGCGCCAACGCTCAAGAGATTGCGCAATTCTTAGCTGCGCATCCATTAGTGGATCGGGTGCGTTACGCTGGTTTGCCTGACCATCCCCAGCACGCCATCGCCCGGCGCATTTTCGAGCCGGGGCGCTATGGGGCAATGCTGAGTTTCGACATCACCAACTGTGATCAAGCACGCGCTGCACGTTTTCTCGACGCTCTGCGCATCATCTTACCCGCCACCACGCTGGGAGATTGTTACTCACTCATTGTCAATCCGGCTACCAGCACCCATCGCTGGTTGGGACCAGAGCGGCTGAATGCGTTGGGTATCTTGCCTGGGACATTTCGCATGTCCGTAGGCCTTGAGCACGTCGCTGACTTGCAAGAAGATCTGGATCAAGCCTTGCGTGCCAGCCAGTGACTGACGACCGGGATATGGATGATCCCTGTAGCGGGTACCACCAGGATCATCCACTTGACGCGCGCAAGTGTGCTATGGTTTGTAACACAGCCTCCAGGTCGTGCAGGGCACGCTGTGCTAGTGCCCGATGCCGTTCGCGTTTACGTCTGGGAGGGTGTTCCAGCGGCGGCAGAAGTCCGAAGTTCGCCTTCATCGGCTGAAAATGGCGGGGGTCTGCATGGGTCAAGTAGTGCAGCAAGGCGCCTGTCATAGTGGTATGGGGGAACTCCAGTGGGGGCAGTCCTCGCAGGTAACATACTGCATTCAGCCCGGCCACCAGGCCGGTCAGGGCGCTGCCCACGTACCCCTCACTGCCAGTGATCTGTCCTGCCAACCACACCGGCGTATCACGTTTCGTCAACAATGTACGCACGCGCAGGGACTCATCCAGCACTCGTGGCGCATTGACGAAGGTGTTGCGGTGCATCTGTCCGAAGCGCACAAACTCGGCCCTTTCCAGCCCTGGAATGAGACGGAAGACGCGCTCCTGCTCCGACCAGCGCAGGTTGGTTTGAAAGCCCACTATGTTGTATAAGCTCGCTGCCAGGTTGTCCTGGCGTAGTTGGACCACCGCAAAGGGTTGTTGCCCTGTGCGTGGGTCGATCAGACCCACAGGTCGCAATGGTCCATAGCGCAAGGCATCCCGTCCTCGTGCCGCCAAGACCTCCACCGGAAGGCACGCTTCGAAGAAACGGGCATCCGATTGCTCGAAATCGCGCAGCGGGATCCGTTCTGCGGAAAGCAGAGCATTCAAGAAGCGGTCGTACTCCGCTTCGGTCATAGGGCAGTTGATATAATCTCCTTCTTCCTGCTCACCGCGTCCGTAGCGGCTGGCGCGAAAAGCGATTTCCATATTGATTGATTCGGCGGTGACAATGGGTGCCATCGCATCAAAGAAATATAAGTTTTCCTCGCCGGTGAGCTGCACAAGTGAACGCGCCAGTGCTTCTGTGGTAAGCGGCCCGCTGGCGATGATGATGGGCACATCTGGGATCGACGTTGCCTCAACACGCTGTAAATCAATATATGGGTGCGTCGTAATGCATGCGGTGACCGCCTCCGCAAAGCGCTCGCGGTCGACTGCCAATGCATCCCCCGCTGGCAACGCGGTGTGTTCCGCCTGAGCGATGATCAATGACCCCATACGGCGCATCTCTTCCTTGAGCAAACCCAATGCACGATCGATCGCTCGTGCGCCTAGTGAATTGGAACACACCAGCTCAGCTAACTGATCGGTGGTATGGGCTTGTGTACGCCGCAGCGGGCGCATTTCGATCAGGGTGACGCGAACCCCGCAGCGTGCCGCTTGCCAGGCCGCTTCACACCCTGCCAGACCACCCCCAATGACCATTAGCTCATAGTCCATAGCCACTCCCATCCGTGGCAACTCGGATTTCGCGTTGCATCGCCGCTATTGTAGCACAAAGTGAACGACAGAAGTGTGTCTTGCTGTTCTATTCTGGGGTGGCGAATCCCGTTGGCTTTCCCTCCATTTTGGGTTATACTGCCTTATAGGTATTCCTTCTCGACAACGCTATATTCCGATGGGGGAAGGCAGGCAAGTGACACTGGGAGCTTGGATTGCCATCGGTGTGCTCAGCTTTGGGGTAAGCTCAGTGGGCATATGGTACCTCGTGATACACACCTATCCCACTGAGCTGATGCAAGGGTTGTTCTTGACCTTATTGGCCATTGCCCTGGCAGGGCTTACTCTGGCCGTCGCTGGGGTGCTGAATCAACGTTTTGCGCATCCAAACTGGTTGCGCAAAGATCCGTTGCGCCTGCTGCGCGAGGGAGTGAGTGTGGCGTTATTTGGCGTTTTATGCAGCTGGCTGCAAAAAGAGGGGTTTCTCAGCCTCACCTTGGTGTTGATCATCGGTGGGGTATTGATGTTGACCGAAACGTTCTTTCTGACGCGTGGCGGAGAGTGAGGATGGATGCGATGAGTGTGGAAGAGTTGCGCAAGCTTCCTGCTGTGTCCCGTTTGCTGGAACTGCCTGAGGCACGGGAGCTCATTGCCCAATATGGACATGCGCGCGTGACCGAAGCATTGCGCACGGCATTGCAAGCGGCGCGCCAGGCGATTCAGGCGGGAGACATTGCGCCATCCCACGAAGCGCTCTTGGCGGATACTGCGCAACGGCTGTCTATGGCGCTGACCCCCAGTCTAGTGCCTGTCATCAACGCAAGTGGAGTGATCATTCACACGAATCTAGGCCGCGCTCCACTTTCTGAGCGTGCGCGCCGCGCGGCTGCTGGTATCGCAGCCGGCTACTGTAACCTGGAATATGATCTGACGGAAGGTGAGCGAGGTTCGCGCTACGTCCACGCTGCACGTTTATTGAAACAACTCACCGGCGCTGAGGATGCCCTCGTGGTCAACAACAATGCCGCGGCAGTTTTGCTGGTGCTAAGTGCGTTGGCGCGCGACCGCGAGGTTTTGATCAGCCGTGGGCAACTGGTTGAGATCGGCGGTGGCTTCCGGATTCCGGATGTGATGCGTCAAAGTGGCGCCCGCTTGGTCGAGGTTGGCACCACAAACCGCACATATGTGCGCGATTATGCGGAGGCTTTGCATCCGGTCAACACAGCGCTTATTCTGCGCGTACATCACAGCAACTTCACATTGAGTGGATTTGTCTATGAACCGACTCTGAAGGAATTGGTGGCGTTGGGCGAAGAGCATGGAGTACCGGTTATGGACGATTTGGGCAGCGGGAGCTTGCTGGACACGCAGCAATTTGGTCTGGCTCACGAGCCCACTCTTCAAGAGAGCATTGCTGCCGGCGCAGCACTGGTCACCGCCAGCGGGGACAAACTGCTGGGAGGTCCCCAGGCGGGTTTGATTCTGGGGAAGGCGGAGTTCATCGCGCGCCTGCGTCGTCATCCCTTGGCCCGTGCGGTTCGAGTGGACAAGACAACCCTTGCGGCGTTAGAAGCAACGCTCCTCAGCTACCTGGAAGGGCGGGCGCTGGAAGAGCTGCCCGTGTGGCGCATGATCGCTGCACAGCCGGAGGCGTTGCATCAACGGGTACAAAGGTGGCGGCGCCGTCTGCAAGCCTGGGGCGTGAAGAACACTACCATTATATCCACTCAGGCGACAGTGGGCGGCGGCAGCCTGCCCGGTCAGCAGTTACCCTCTTGGGCTCTGGCGTTGGCTGTGTCCTCACCAGACAGCCTAGCATATCACCTGCGTCAGCCACCCCGAGGGAAGACGCCTGTGGTTGCCCGCATAGAAGAAGGACATGTCCTGCTCGACGCACGTACGGTACTTCCCGAGCAGGATGAAGAATTGCTGGCTATGCTGCGTCTGGCACTTTGCGACTTTGCAACACCATCTGTGACGCACTAATGGGCATCCTCTATCTTGTTGCCACACCGATCGGAAACCTCGAAGACATTACGCTGCGCGCATTGCGCGTGTTGCGCGAGTGTGACCTGATCGCAACAGAAGATACCCGCACGACAGGCCGGCTGTTGGCACACTTCGGGATCGAAAAGCCCATGCTGAGCTACTTCGAGCACAACGAGCTCCAACGTCTCGACCAGCTGCTCGAGACACTGCGCTATGGAAACGTGGCGCTCGTGTGTGAAGCAGGTACGCCGCTTTTTTCTGATCCTGGTTATGAATTGGTACGCGCCGCTCTGGAGCATGGAATAGCGGTGGTGCCCATACCCGGTCCATCGGCAATTATTACCGCGCTTGCGGTAAGCGGGTTGCCAAGCGACCGTTTCTTCTTCTTGGGTTTTCTGCCGCGACGTGCGGCCCCACGCCGTGCCTTACTGCACGAGGTGAGCGGCGTACGCGCCACACTGGTTTGTTTCGAAGCGCCCCACCGTTTGCGTCAGACACTGGCCGACATGGAGGTCATCTTGGGCGGCAACCGTCCTTGTGCCATCTGCCGCGAACTGACCAAGCTCCATGAAGAAGTTTGGCGAGGTACGTTGGCAGAGGCCCATGCAGAATGGCGAGAGCGCCAACCTCGTGGTGAGTTTACCTTGGTGGTGGGTGGTGCACTGCCACCCACGGCTTGGGACGAAGCACGCGTCCGCGAGGCCCTCGCTTCGCTCCTGGCCCAGGGGTTTGACCGCAGCGCTGCAGCGCGTGAGGTCGCGCGTGCATCCGGTTGGTCCAGGAGGGCTGTATACGCATTGGCGATACAGGACAGCTCTCAGCACGAAAGAGATTGACGATGGCTCAAACTCAGTTTGTGCTAAAATTGGGGTAGCGGGTAGAGGACGACCAATACAGACGCTATATGCAGGATAGGATTGGGAAAAACGCCCAGTGTGACAGATGCCAGCGAGAGGAGCAGCAACACCGCACTGGGTATCCAGAGGATCGATATGGGGCGTAATATGCGAGAGCCGGCTTCATCAGCTCGTAGTAACGCGAATAATGCGCGCAGATAGGCGATCACCACCCCTAAACCTGCCAACACAACCAGCCATGCCCATCGCTCGTCTAACTGGGCCAGATCGCGCAGCATAAGCCAACGTTCGGCGAACCCGGCGGCCAAAGGAGTACCGGCTATCGTGAAGCCCCCTATCATCAGAGCAACAGCAGCCAACGGCTGAAGTCGCCCTATGCTGCGTAAGCTGGTCAAAGAATCCTCACTGGACTCCTTTAAGAGCGCTTCTGTCGCGATGCCCAACAACGCCAGACCCAGTGCCCTTGTTGCTAAACTGGCATACAACACCAAGGCTCCATGGGTTCCCTGGACGGACAATGCAATCAGCAGGCAACCTAAATCAAACAATGCTGTAT
>QEXY01000102.1 GCA_003130875.1 Ardenticatenia bacterium | reverse complement strand
TCAGATTTTCATAGGAAAATGGGCCAATAAAGCGGGTAACTAAAGAGTTTTTCAACACCCTCCATGTGTCATTTTTTGCCCCTGGATGTCAGCGATGGTACAATGGAATATCGCACGTGTGAAATTAGGAGGACTTGTTAACTATGGAACAAGAGCCTGGGGATATCAGGGAAGAGGCGGTGGCACTTCCTGCTGAGACAGCTACCCTTCCGCCACGGCCGGCGGGTGCTCCCCTTTCTATCGCCGACTTGGAACCCGGCATGCAGGTGACAGGGCGCGTGAAGAGCGTCACCGATTTCGGCGCATTTGTGGACTTGGGTGTCGGACCACAAGGATTGGTGCATATCTCGCAGCTGGCACGCCGCCGTGTGAGCAAGGTCACCGATGTGGTACAGGTCGGTGATGAGGTGCAGGTCTGGATCAAAAAGGTGGACAAAAAGCGCGGCCGCATCAGCCTCACGATGATCCGACCGGTCACCTTACACTTGAAAGATATTCAGCCTGATATGGTCGTGCAGGGTGTCGTCACGCGCATCGAACCTTATGGCGTTTTTGTGGACATTGGCGCCGAACGGGAAGGCTTGATCCATATTTCGGAGTTGGTGGATGGATTTGTCGACTCGCCAGAGGAGGTGGTCTCAATAGGGGATTGCATTGAGGCACGCGTCCTCCAGGTTGACCGCAAGTCGCGCAAGGTGCACTTGAGCACCAAGGAATTCTTCAAAATCACTCCGCCACCTCCGCCTGAACCCATCGCCCAAGAACAAGAAGAGGTCGTGCAAGAGAGGCCCCTCACGATTATGGAATTGGCTTTCCAGGCATCCTTGCAACGCAATAATTCTGGACCGCAGGCACGCACGCTCAACCGTCTGATCGCGCGTCGACTGAAGCGTTGAGCTAGCCCGACCTTGTGGTACGCTATGAAAAAGGGGCGCTCTTTGAGAGCGCCCCTTTTCCTTAGAGCGTCCGAGTGCGCCCGGCCTCGGCTCGGGGTCAGCGATAATAACGTTGCCAGGTGCCCCCGTTCACCAGCACCCACACTTCGCGATCCAATGGGCTGTAAAGCATCGTTCCACCCTGGAAGAACTGCACGACGCCATAGTCGCTTGAATCGCCGGTGCCGCGCTCCGGTTCGCGTGGGATTCCGATCGTCTGAGCAATCTCAGGGTGGTCGCACCATAGCTTGCCGAAGCCAGAGTGCGGACCGTATTTGGTCTGACGTGCCTCCTCACACGAGAAACGCTCTTTTCCTTCCCACGTGTCCTCGAACGGTCCGATCCAGCCGAAACCGCGCATGGCACTTCCGTCTGGTATCTGTACCACCCAGATCAGACCGCGTCCCTCTGGTCGGTTCCACCAGTACATATAGCCTCTTTCGAAGTACTGGCGCGCGTACTGGCGATTGTCGCTGGCGGCACTGCTGGGATAGCCCAACGCCTCCTTAACTTCAGGCTTTTCCCAGATGGGCTTGAGGAGGGCATGCACCTCGATGTTCGTTGGTGTGAACGTCGGGCGTGTAGGGGTGGGGCTGGGCGTGGCACATTGCAGGCCACATCCTCCTGGGCAAGATTGCGGACAATAATACACCTCGCCCGGCTGGCAGGCAGGCAGGGTGCATCCCGGTGACGGGGCAGACGGCTGCGGCGTTGTGCCTGGCGACGGCGCCACGGCAGTCGGTGATACTGTCGCAGTGGACAGGGGAGCGGTTGGCGGCAGTGCAGTAGACGATGGAAGCGGGTTCGTCGTCGCAGCTGGGGCTGGCGTGGCCTGTGCCACCGGCAGAGGCGTTGCTGCGCTCTCTGTCTCCACGGTGATCACTACCGGCTCTGACTGGCCCACATTGCCGTGTGCATCGAATGCCTTGACCACGAACACATGCGAGCCCACCTTGTCGCTCTGCCAGGTCTGGGCCACGATATACGGCGAGCTGACATCCGGGTTGATATCCACCCGCGATAGCGCTCCATCGGCCCACAGCTCAACCTTCTGTACCCCATCCGGATCGGTCGAGGTGGAGGTCACCTGAATCGGTTGGTTGACCTTCACCACCTGACCTGGCCGCGGACTGCTGACCACGACGGTTGGCCCACCGCCGGTGGGTTGCTCGGCGACGCGGCCCGGCAGGCATGCCACCAGGCTGACCGCCGTTACCAGCGTTACCAATATGCCAATCGTCCCAACTTTGATTATGCCATTCGTTCTCATCATCGCTTCACTTCCTTCCCTTTAGGGATTTTCGAGAAGAATCTCATTCACTGATCGCGCGCCAGCTGCTGCAGCTCATACAGTTTGCTGAGCGCCTCAAGGGGGGTCATGCCGTTCACATCCAGCTGGCGCAACACCTCGAGGGCAGGATGCGCAGCGCACGGGAAGAGGGAAAGCTGCACTACTTGCTGTGCCTGTGATACGCCACCTTCGCGCAGCTTGGCAGAACTGGTCGCCAACACGGGCTGCGCTTTGTTTTGTTCCAGCTGGGTCAAGATCTCCTGGGCACGATGGATGATTGGGCGCGGCAGCCCGGCCAGCTGGGCCACGTGAATGCCATAGCTGCGATCGGCGCCACCAGGCACAATCTTATGCAGGAAGACCACCTGTCCCTCATGCTCGGAAACGGCCACGTTATAGTTGCGCACGTGAGGCAGGATGTCCGCCAGAGCGGTCAGCTCGTGATAATGCGTGGCGAACAGCGTGCGCGCACGCAGGTTGGGGTGGTTATGGATGTACTCCACGACCGCCCAAGCGATGGACAGCCCATCGTAGGTGCTGGTGCCGCGCCCGATCTCGTCCAGGATGAGCAAGCTGCGCGGCGTGGCGTGGTGCAGGATGTTCGCCGTCTCCACCATCTCCACCATGAAGGTGGACTGGCCGGCGTGGATGATGTCCTCCGCGCCGATGCGGGTGAAGATGCGATCGACAACACCGATGTGGGCACGTTCTGCTGGCACGAACGAGCCGATCTGGGCCATTAAGCAAATTAACGCCACCTGACGCAAATAGGTGGACTTGCCGCTCATGTTCGGCCCGGTGATGATCAGAATACGCTCCTCTTCAGACATATGCACGTCGTTGGGCACAAAGAGCTGGCCAGCATCGTCCGCGAGGGCAACTTCGACCACGGGGTGACGTCCGGCGCTGATCTCCAGGCGCAGGTCATCAGCCACCTCCGGGCGCACGTAGCGATTGCGCACGGCAGTCTCGGCAAGTGCCGCATAGGTGTCCAGGTCGGCAAGCGCGCGCGCCGTGTTCACCAGACGCTCGGCGGCGGCAGCAACCTGGGAACATACGTCACGATAAACACGTTGTTCGATTTCCATGCGCCGCTCATCAGCGTGTAGGATCAGCGCTTCGTATTCCTTCAGTTCGGGGGTTATGAAACGCTCCCCGTTCACCAAAGTTTGCTTGCGGATGTAATCGGCCGGTATGGCGCCCAGGTTGCTCTTACTGACCTCGATGTAATAGCCGAAGACCTTGTTGAATCCCACCCTCAGATTCTTGATACCGGTGCGCTGCCGCTCGCGCTGTTCCAGACCGGCCACCCACTCCTTCGCCGCGCGCGCGTCCAGCAGCACCTGATCCAATTCTGGGGAGAAGCCATGCCGAATGATGCCCGGGCTGTTGAGCGTCGCAGGCGCGTCCTCGGCGATCGCCTGCTCGATCAGACGCACCACTTCCGGGCAGCCATCCAGCACCTTGACGATGGAAGCCAGTGAGGGGGCGTCCTGAGTGACCTGCTCGTCCTGAGAGGTAGCCACCAGTTCGCTCAGCGCAGTGTGGAGCGCAGGGATTGCGCGTAATCCCTGCGCCAGTGCTAGCAGCTCGCGCGGTCGGATGATCCCCTGGGCAGCGCGGTTAGCGAGGCGTTCCAGGTCGCCGATCTCCTTCAGCTGGGCGCGCACTGCCATACGCCCTGCCGGGTCACGCATCAGCTGTTCCACTGCGTCCAGGCGACGCTGGATGGCAGTGACGTCACGCAGTGGTTGTTGCAGCCATTGGCGCAAGCGCCGTGCCCCCATCGGGGTGACAGTGCAGTCCAATACACCCAACAACGAACCCTTGACCGAACCCCCGCGCAGTGTCTGGGTGAGCTCCAGATTGCGGCGTGTGACGGCATCCAGCACCATATAGTTGCCCGGATGATAGCGCACCACACGGGTGAAATTGACTAGCGCATCCTTCTGGGTGGTGCTCAGGTATTGGATGATGGCGCCAGCGGCGCGGATGGCATAGGGGCTTCCGTGCAACCCAAACCCATCCAATGTGGCGACCTCGAACTGGTTCTTCAACGTCTCGGCTGCCGCGTCCAGATCGAAGTACCAAGCGTTGCACGGGGTTATCGCCGCCCTAAAGGGAAGGCTATCCTTCAGCCGGGCTGCCATTTCCGTTTCCGGCAGCAGAATCTCCACCGGTTGCAGGCGCGCCAGCTCCTCGCCCAGGGCGTGCCATGGCTCGGCGCTGGTGACCTGCGTGGCGGCGAACTCACCCGTGGAGACGTCGGCATAGGCCAGCCCCATGACGCCTGTCTCGACCACACATGCTGCGAGGTAATGGTTGCGCGCATGTTCCAATAAGGACGGCTCGACAATAGTGCCAGGCGTGATGACGCGCGTCACCTCGCGATGCACCAGGCCTCGGGTCGCGAGCCCTGCGCCGGCAGACGCATCGGTCGCACGGCTCATTTCGCTGCGCAGATGGCTGGAGACCCCACCCCCCACCTGCTCCACAATGGCCACCTTGTACCCAGCATGGATCAGCCGCGCGATGTATCCATCAGCAGCGTGATAAGGCACGCCCGCCAGCGGGACGCGCTCGTTCTTGCCAACCGGGCGCGATGTGAGCACGATGTCACACACTTGGGAGACGATGCGCGCATCCTCGTCAAAGGTCTCGTAGAAGTCACCTAGACGGAAAAAGACGATGGCGTCTGGGTACTGTTTCTTGATTTGCAGGTACTGACGTCGCATGGGTGTGAGCATAGGGTCACCATCTCGATTCTACTGCACGCGTAGGGGCAAGGCAAACCTCCTGGCGATGCGTCCATAGAGTTTGACACGCCTCACCCCCCTGGCGATAATCAAGCTGGACAAGTTTGAGCTCACCCCTACAGGAGGACGATCACGATGACTGCTGCGAAGAAGACCACATTGGGTGTTATCATTGGCACGCGCGACTTTTTCCCCGCCGAACCGGTGCGACGCAGCCGCCAGGAAGTGCTTTCCCTTCTAGCCGCGCTGGACATCGACGCCGTGATTCTGGATGAGCAGGACACCCCCATGGGCGCCGTGGAGACGTGGGAGCAATCCAAGAAGTGCGCCGCCCTGTTTCGCGCTCATCGCGACCGCATCGATGGCATCCTGGTGATCCTGCCTGTCTTCGGCCCGGAGAAGGGCATCGCTGATGCCATCCAGCTCTCCGAGCTGAACGTGCCAGTTTTGGTGCAGGCGTATCCGGATGACCTGAGTCGCTTGAGCGTGGAGGAGCGCGGTGATGCCTTCTGTGGCAAGATCTCGGTGTGCAACAACCTCTATCAGTACGGCATCCCTTTCTCCCTCACCCAGGAACACACCGTACACCCCTCTCACGAGAGCTTCAAGGCAGATCTGGAATGGTTTGCTGGCGTCTGCCGCGTGGTGAAGGGATTGCGTCGGGCACGCCTGGGAGCGGTGGGCGCGCGCCCCAACCTGTTCAACACGGTGCGCTACAGCGAGAAGCTGTTGCAAGCGTATGGCATCAGCGTCTCTACGGCGGATCTCTCCGAACTGTTCGGCCCGGCTGAAAAGCTTGCAGACAACGACACGCGCGTCTGGGCGAAGCTCGCCGCTATACGGGAGTACGTCAACACAAGTGGCATCCCCGAGGAATCGTTGCGCAAGATGGCGCGCTTGGGTGTGGTGCTCGACGACTGGATCGCGGAGCACGAAGTGGATGCCATCGCCTTTCAGTGTTGGACTTCCATCCAGAAGAACTATGGGATCAACGCCTGTGCCCTGCTCAGCATGTTAAGCGAGCAGCTGCTTCCGGCAGCATGTGAGGTGGATGTCACCGGCGTGCTCTCCATGTATGCCCTGCAGCTAGCTTCCGGGAAACCCAGCGCACTGGTAGATTGGAACAACAACTACGGTCAGGAGCGCGATAAATGCGTCCTGTTCCATTGTGGCAACTGGGCGCGCAGCTTCTTTGACGAGGTGAAGATGGCATACGGTGAGATTCTGGCCACCACGCTGGGCAGCGAACATACCTACGGGAGCATCTCCGGCCGGGCAAAGCCTACCCCCCTCACCTACGCCCGCATCACCACCGACGACCGCTATGGCAGCATCCGCGCTTACGTGGGCGAAGGGCGTCTCACCAATGATCCGCTGGACACCTTTGGCAGCCGCGCCGTCGCCGAGGTGCCCAATTTGCGTGAGCTGTTGCACTACATCTGCAAGAACGGTTTTGAGCATCACTGCGCCATCAACCCCTCGCTGGTGGCCAACATCCTGCACGAAGCGTTTGAGAACTACCTGGACTGGGAGGTCTATCGCGCCTGAGAAGGGGCGTGATTGTTTTCGGCGATGGAATCTGATGACCGAACCGCGCGCGTCAGCAAGTGGCAGGCATGCTGCTCCTTGACGGTCGCGGCTCGGGTGAAGCGGGGAGAGTTGGGATGGTGCAACGCCGCTACCCGGGGCAAAAATCCGCTCTCAAAGGGGTATCTCTTTATGGAGCGCTCTGTCTTTCCAGTGTGATGCGGTGCTCTAGCGGCTGATCACAGGCAGGTGGATGACATAGTTGGCACGGAAGAAGAGGTAGACAGATCCGCTGTTCAGAACGGTGCCGCGGTTGGCGTAGGGAGCACCGACCGCGAGGATGTTCCCTCGGGCTGCCACCGCGAAACCAAACTGGTCACCCATCTTGCCGTCATGGGCGAGCAGCTGCGCCGTCTGACCCCATGCGTTGTTGCCACCTGCGTTGCGCTCGAACACATAGGCAGCGCCCCGGTAGATATCTCCTGCTACTTCAGTCAAATAAGCTCCGACAACAACCTTATCGCCTGTGACATGGGTTGCGAAGCCGAAGCGGTCACCTGAGATACCTTCAGTAGCGCTTATCTTCGCTCGCTGACCCCATTGATTAGCCCCACTGGCGTTACGCTCGAAGATATAGGCGGCACCCGGACCGGGGGACATACTGCCGCTGCCAGGTTGGTATGCCCCCACTACCAGTGTGTCGCCGTCCAACGCCAGTGACGTACCGAATCGGTCGTAGGGCTGGGGGTCAGAAGCCGATATCTTCTTGACCTCATTCCACTGGGTACCACTGCGATAGAAGATGTGGGCAAAGCCAGTGTCAAATTGTTTACCTGCATTAGCCCACGGCGCTCCGACTACTACGGTATCCCCGTCAATCGTCACCGCCCGGCCAAACAGATCCTGCGTGTACGGCGTGGTCGCGGTGAGGATAGCACTCTGCGACCAGTTGTCTGTGCTGCTGGACGTGAAGATGTAGGCAGCGCCGGCATCCCGGATATTGTTGACCTCTTTCTCTGCCGCTCCCACGACGATGGTATTGCCGTCTATTGCCACCGTTGTGCCCATATGGTCGCTGTGCGTATAGATATCGCTGGCTGTCAGCTTGGCCACTTGACCCCAGTTACCTGCCCCGTCCTTGTCACGTCGGAACACATATGCGGCGCCAGCATCCTGCCAGCCACCCACATCCGCCCATGGTGCGCCGACAACGACCTTATCCCCACTGATGGCCACTGCGTAGCCGAAACGGTCGCCGGGTTGGCCATCGTTGGCGAGCAACTGTCTGATTTCCGTCCAGGCGTTGGATTCAGCATCGCGCTTGAAGATGTAAGCGCTACCGGGGGTCGCATCGGTGGTTGTGTAATGCGGGGCACCGACGACCAAATAGTCACCGTCAAGCGCCACGGACCAGCCGAAATTATCTTGCTGCCAGGTTGCGCTCCCTTCCAGCTTTTGCAGCGGCACAATCGCCTGGCTGTTCACGGTATCCGGGGTCTGTGCCCAGACCCCGCTGCCGGGGAGATAGAGCGCTGCCAGCAGCCCCCCCGCCAATGCTACCAGACCCCACACGATAGTTGTGCGTGCCATCATTGTCTCATCTCCTCATTCTCGCTGCCCCATCCGAACCACGGCCGTCAAGAGGTAGTCAGGGGCACTTGGAACACCAAAGCCACGCGAGGTCTCTTTGCACCTCTTGCGTTCCTTCTCGCGCTTCGTGTTCTGAAAGTTCTCGGCGTGCGCTAAGATGCGCCCTCAGCATACCAGCAATAACCTTGAGTGACAGCTGGTGTTCTGCTCCCGCTGCCTGGTCCATCATGGCGTGCTCGCCGGCGGAGTGGACGATCCGACGGCACCTTTCTCCGCGCATTCTGCCAGACCCTGCCATGCCGGATTGGTCGCAGTCGAATCAATCTTGAGGGAAGTCTCCAGCCATGGCACACCCTTGCTACATTGATCGAGATGCACATAGGAAAAGCCCAGCGTGTAGTAGTACTCCACCGGCGCGGGATATATGTCCTGAAAGCTAAAGGCGAGCGTCGCGCTGCCTGACGCATCCGGCTGCAATTCGCCCACCTCCAACGTCTTGCCCGGCCACATTAGCAGCTGCACTTTATATGGCAGGTTGGGCGAGGGCGGAAGCGAGCGCATCATCACCTGTAAGCGCCCATCCTGCAGGTGTAACGTTGCTTCTCCTGTGCTTGCCAGGAATGGATTGGGCCGCTCGGGCGTCCCCGTAGCAGGCGGGGGCGAAGGCGTGGGACTGGAGAGCGCTGTCTGGGTAATCGGCGTGGATTTTCCCAACCGAGCTGCGAGTGCATCGCCGCAAGTCTCGCTGGAACGCAGGATGACTTTCCGCTCGGTTGGCCGTGGGTACAGCTGGGCGGTGAGAGTGGTTGTGCCC
>QEXY01000017.1 GCA_003130875.1 Ardenticatenia bacterium | reverse complement strand
TGATCGCCGCCGTCAACGTCGTCTTCCCGTGGTCCACGTGCCCAATCGTCCCCACGTTCACATGCGGCTTATCCCGGACAAATTTCTCCTTCGCCATGGGCGTTCCTCCTAAGTATCAGGTAATGACGTAAGACTTTCACGCAGTAATTCTACGCCTCCCCACCGTACAAGAAAGCCCTCGACCGGACTTGAACCGGTGACCCCATTCTTACCAAGAATGTGCTCTACCCACTGAGCTACGAGGGCGTACGGGGTGGGCGACAACAGCTTCACAAGAGAACCTGCATCGCCGACATGGGCGGGGAAGGATTCGAACCTCCGAAGCGTTACGCAGCTGATTTACAGTCAGCCCCCTTTGTCCACTTGGGTACCCGCCCTTGGACCTCATCACCCACAGTACAAAACACAAGTATACTGAAAAGGTGCATCAAAGTCAAATCAATCCCGTGCTTTTAGAACACAGCGTGGTTGGGCTACTGAAGATGACCACATGTGTGCAGAGCCAAATGCACTGCCTCCTCTGGAGTGTGGGCGCGGATGATGGCTGGACATGGTTGCCCTGCCTTAGCGAGCTCCCAAGTCTCCAGCCCGATCACAGGTCGTCCCAACTTGAGTGCGAAGGCGATTTCGGACAAAGTGCCAAACTCACCGCCCACCGCGATGACCGCCTGAGCCGTGCGCACAATGATCACATTGCGCGCCTCCCCCAGACCGGTGACAACTGGGATGTCCACGAAAGGATTGGCATCGCTGGCGTGGAAGCCGGGCAAGATCCCGATGGTCAGACCTTTTGCCTTTTTGGCACCCCGACACGCTGCCTCCATGACACCGCTTCCACCGCCACAAATCAAGGTGGCGCCTGCTTCCGCCAACGCACGTCCCACCGCCTCCGCCAGCACCGTTTCACGGGCAGAACAGAGGGCGGATCCGACGACTGCAACGATGGGGGCGCGATGATATGTTTCCGGCATGCTTGGGGCACTTTCTGGGAGAGCCAATGTCCTTTTGCCTCTCTATCGTTTATTTCGCTTCGATCATTTGGCGCAATGTCGCTTCGTCGATGATTTGGATCCCCAATTCGCGCGCTTTCTCCAGTTTGCTGCCTGGATTCTCCCCCAAAACCAAATAGTCGGTCTTACGAGAGACGCTATCGGTGACCTTGCCACCTGCTGCCTCAATGAGTGCACGTGCTTGGTCGCGGCTCAATGTGGGCAACGTGCCGGTGATCACGAAGGTAAGTCCACGCAGCGGTGCAGTGCCCTCTGTTACCGCGCGTGGTGCTGCTTCGGTGCGCACCCCTGCCGCGCGCAGCTTGCGCAACACTTCTTGGTGCCGCGGACGCGCAAACCAGTCTACAACGCTGCGTGCGATCTCCGGTCCGATACCTTCCACCCGCTGCAGCTCCTCTTCCGTAGCCGCCGCGAGCGCATCCAATGAGGGGAAATGCTCCACTAACGTCTTGGCAACGACGCTCCCGACTCCACGGATGCCAAGAGCGGTCACCAGGCGTTCCAGCGGTTGCTGCTTGCTTGCCTCAATGGCTCTCAGCAAATTGTCCACTTTTTTCTCGCCGAACCCTTCCAGCTGTAACAGGCGCTCCCGCTTGTCTTTCAGGCTGTAAATATCGCCCACATCACGGATCAGGCCGGCCTCGATCAACTGTTCGGCAATGCGTTCGCCGAATCCCACAATGTCCATCGCTCCACGGGACACAAAATGCTCCACTCGACGCACCAGCTGTGCCGGACACGCGGCATTTACACAATAGACAGCCACTTCACCTTCTGGCTTGACCACTGGCTCGCCGCACGACGGACAATGAGTTGGCATCGTGTACGGTTTTGAATCGGGCGGGCGCCGTTCCAGGATCGGCTTGACCACCTGGGGAATCACATCGCCCGCCCGGATGACGAGCACGGTGTCGCCCACACGGATGTCCTTGCGCATTAAGTCCTCGAAATTGTGCAGTGTCGCCTGACGCACTGTCACCCCACCGACGTTGACCGGTTCCAAAACGGCATAGGGGGTCAACACCCCGGTGCGACCCACATTGACCTCGATGCTCAGCACACGGGTGGTCGCTTCACGCGGGGGGAACTTATAGGCAATCGCCCAGCGCGGAGCGTTGCCCACAATGCCCAGGCGCTGCTGAAGCGCAAGACTATCCACCTTGATCACCACGCCATCCGCTTCATATGGCAGATGATCGCGCCGTTCGCCCCATTCGCGGATGAAACGCAGCACCTCCTCGAAGTCGTGGGTACGTCGGATATCCTGACTGACCGGAAAGCCCAGTTCCTTTAGATACATCAGGGCATCCCAGTGAGAAGTGAAGGAAGGTCCACCTTCCAGATAGCCAATCGCGTAGGCGAAAAATGCCAGCCGGCGGCGTGCTGTGACGCGGCTGTCCAACTGACGCACCGAGCCTGCAGCCGCATTGCGCGGGTTGGCATAGAGGCGTTCGCCCTTGGCCATTTGCTCCTGATTGAGCTGGTTGAAATCCGCAATGGGCAGGTATACCTCGCCCCGCACTTCAATCCGTTCCGGCGGCGGAGGACCATCGGGTGCGACCGGGATGCGCAACGGGATGCTCTTAACAGTGCGTAAGTTCTCCGTGACATCTTCACCTTCGATCCCATCACCACGCGTCGCACCACGCACCAAGATGCCCCCCTCATAGGTCAGCGCAACCGCCAGGCCGTCAAATTTCGGCTCCACGACAAATGCCAGCGCTTCCGAAGGGAGGTCCTCGGGCAAGAGACGTCGGATGCGTGCTAACCAGGCACGCATGTCTTCCTCATTGAATGCGTTGGACAAGCTGGTCATCGGAACGGGATGGATGACCTTGCGAAACTCCGGGCGAGGCGGCGCTCCGACGCGCTGGGTGGGCGAGTCGGGCGTGATAAGCTCGGGATGCGCCTCTTCCAACTGGCGCAATTCTTGCATCAGCTGATCGTACTCTGCGTCGCTGATGATGGGGTCGTCGAGCGTATAGTAACGATAGGCGTGGTAATTGATCTCCGCACGCAGACGGGCGATGCGTTCCGCTACATCGACCTGGGAAGTTGACGCGGCCATCGTCTCAGCCTCATATGATTACCATCCCCAGATGACCCGTTTCATCTGGGGATGACGAATGTGCCACGATCTCATCGCAATGTGAAAACAGCCTTACAAGGGCACCCCTGCATTATTCTGGGGGCGGAGCGGGCTCCAAGAAATCAGCGCGTCCCCATCCCTCGCTTCCATCGGTGTTGCGTAAATACCACCACTGATAGAGAGCGCCGGTTTCGTCCTTTTCTCCATCTTGGTCGTCACGTGGGCCGTCCAGCACTGGAAGCACAGTGTTCTCTGCGGCCACGACCAGACGAGCGGTGCTGCGTGCCGGACCGGCGCGCAGGCTGAGCCCTGCACCCTCTGTGTTCACAATCCGTACATAACCTCCCACCCTGATTCCCGTCGGCAAGGTGGGAGTCGGAGTGGGCAGAGGCGGTGTAGGCGTGGGCGGTATGGGGGTCGGGGTTGGCAGGGCGATAGTTGGCGTGTAAGTAGGCACCAACCTGGACTCTTCCGTCGGCGCGGCTGTTTCGAGAGCAACGGCCGACGTTTCCGTGCCCTCCGCGACCGGCGACGCTGAAACCACCGGTATGGGGGTTGTCGCGGCGGTGGTGACCGGTCGGGTGAAGAGGCGCACCAATCCCAATGCCACCAGTCCGATGGTCAACAGAGCCGCCAAGCCACCGATCAGCACCCAAACGATCGGGAAACCGACCTCCTCAGTCTCTTCTTCGATGCCCCTTGGACGTCTTCTTTCGGGCATTTCCCACCGGATGTTCTCTTCGGGTGGTTGATCTTGGATCATTCGAGTACCTCCTGTCATATGGATTCAGTGGCTGACGTCCACATTTGCTGACCGTCCAACCACCGAGTGCGTATTGCAGGTCTCGCATCTCCTAAAGTGCATTGTACATGCAGGGTGGGCCGTGTGCAAGCCAGCATGTTCTTCAGCGTACCATCGCGGCAAGGAGCGGTTGCCAAGTATTCCTCGGGTTTTATACCAGAACAACCGCATCCCAGCCCGGGATGGGACAATCTGCATATCCCCACCGACCGGGCCCCCTCTTCCTCATGCCTCCATTTCGTACAAGATGGCCGAAGCCGCCACCAGGCCAGCTGTCTCGGCGCGCAAAATCCGTGGCCCCAATCCCACCGGTTGTATCCCGTATTGGGTCGCTAGATAGATTTCATCCGCGGTGAAACCTCCTTCCGGTCCCACAAAAAGGCTAAAGGCAACCGGCAGCTTGCGCTCGTTGCTTTTCACGTGCGCAAGGGCCTGTTTGAGATGGGTATGTCGCTCGTGTTCAGAGAGGATCCATGCACAGGTACCAATGGCAACGGCCTCTTGGCATGCCAAAGCAAACATCATCGCGGTGCGCAGCACAGGCAAACGTCCGCGATGGCTCTGTTCCGCCGCTTCACGGATAATGTGTTGCCAGCGTTCTCGTTTGGCGTCCAGTTCGGAAACTTCTGCCACGAGGGAGCGCTCACAAACGATGGGCACGAACTCCGCGATGCCCAACTCAGTGCCCTTTTGGAGCACAAATTCAAACCGACGCGCCCGCAATGCTGCCTGGTAGAGGACGATGCGCGTGCGCGGTTCACCTGTTGCCGGTCGTTCCTCAATCACACGACCGATCACGTTACCTTGGGACACACGCTGCAGCTCAACCTCACATTCCCAGCCGGTGTTGTCCAATACGACGATGCGCTCACCAGGTCGGAGACGCAACACGCTACAGATCTGATGCGCTATCTCGCCGGATAGCGTCACGCCCTGCTCACGGATCCATTCGGGGGGTATAAAGAAACGAGGTTGGGTCATAAGTCGTCAGAAAGGTTTGCTTTGCTCGGTCGTCGCGCACACAGGGCGACCCAGTCATCTTCCGAACGCTGCGCGACGATTTCCAGGCCCTGCGCGGAGAGCGCTGCGGATACCTCCTGGCTTTGCTCGGTGATCATACCGCTCGCGATCAGCACCCCATTCGGAAGCAGGTTCCGCGCCAGCGCCGACGCCAGCTCGATGATGGTTGCAGCCAACAGGTTGGCCAGGATGATGTTCCAACGTTCCGGCCCGGATGGATGTGACGAGGACGCTGCAGGCGGCGATTCGCACTGCAACATTCCATCCGGAACGATGGTACCATAATGTACCAGCACCATCGATTCCAGTCCGTTGCGTTGCACATTGTCGCGGGCGATGCGCACCGCTTCCGGGTCAATGTCGAGCGCAAGGACATGCGCGGCACCCAATCGCGCTGCCGCGATGGCCAGGATACCAGAGCCACTGCCCAGGTCGAGCACAGTGTCACCGCGATGCAGGTGTTCTTCGAGCAAAGTCAGACACAGGCGTGTCGTGGCATGCAATCCGCTGCCGAAGGCCATCCCGGGGTCGATTTCGATAACCCGCTCGTGTGGGAGGGGGTGATAAACTTCCCAGCTGGGTTTGATGACCAGACGGCGCCCCACACGAAAAGGGTGATAACCGGCTTTCCATGCTTCGGCCCAGTCCGTCTCGGTCAGCACACGCAGTCTGGGCGGTGCAATGGGGGGTTGTTGCTGCATCACCCGTACGCGGTTGAGCAGTTCTAGCGAGATCTCAATATGACGCAGGCGCTCAGTCTCTTGAGAGCCTACGAACGTCTTGACACACGTGCGCGCCTCACCGCACTCGTCGAAAAGCTCTTCTATGACAGCACCGCCCCGGCCGTAACGATCGAACACCTGAGTGACTGCCTGGAGTGCCTCCGCGTCCAGGTCGCACAACGTCACTTCGATCACGGATGGATCGCTCATCAAGCAACCTCATCTGAGTTAGACGCCCAAAGCTTCGCGCACCCGGTCGAAGAAGCTGCGTTCGCGCTGTGGCACCACCTCCTTGTCCAAGGTTTTGCCCAGTTCGATCAAAAGGGCGCGCTGCTCCGGGGTGAGGTTCGTAGGGGTCAGCACCTGAATGGTCACGATCATATCGCCCCGTCCATCGCGCCGCAGGTAGGGAACACCCAGTCCGCGCAGCCGGATGGTATCACCCGTCTGGGTGCCGGCTGGTATGATCAATTTGTGCATCGTGCCATCTACGGTGGGCACTTCCACCTCGTCGCCCAGCGCTGCCTGGGCGATGTTGATGGCCAATTCCAGGTAGATGTCGTGATCCACACGTCGGAAGAAGCGATGAGGTTTCACGTGCAGCACGACATATAGGTTGCCAGGTGGTCCACCGTTCAGACCTGGTTCACCCTCTTTAGCAAGTCGAATCTGGGTGCCATCGTCGACGCCGGCGGGGATTTTCACCGCCAACCGACGTTGTTCTAGCACCCGTTTGCGTCCTCGGCAGCGACTGCACGGCGTGGTGACCACTTCGCCCTCACCCTGACAACGCGGGCAAGTGGAGATGTTCAGAAAGAATCCCACCTGGTGACGCACCTCACCCAGACCGTTGCACTCCGGACAGCGGATCGGCGAGGTGCCCGGTTCAGCGCCTGAACCGCCACAATGTGGACAGATTTGATGCCGGGCGATCTCGATCTCCTTTTCCGCGCCGAACACCGCTTCGGTGAATTCGATCTCCAGGTCATAACGCAGGTCGGCACCGCGTTGTGGTCCGCGCCGCGTCCGCGCACGGCCTCCGAACCCCATCCCAAAGCTGCTGCCGAAGAACTCCTCGAATATCTCGAATGGGTCGCGGAAGCCACCAAAGCCCTCAAAGCCGCCCCAACCGCCCGGAGCGCCTGCGTGTCCAAAGCGGTCATAGAGGGCACGCTTCTCGGGGTCGCTCAGCACCTGATAAGCCTCATTGATCTCCTTAAAACGGATCTCGGCATCCGGTTCCTTACACACATCCGGATGGTACTGGCGCGCCAAGCGGCGGTATGCCTTTTTGATATCCTCGGCGCTAGCATTACGATCCACGCCTAAGATTTCGTAGTAGTCTCGCTTGCTGCTCAACGTTTCCTCTCCTGATACGACTCGCCGCAAAGGTTATCAGGAATATCACCTATCACGGGTTATGTCTCATCCTTCACAGCATGGGCACAGCGTATTCCTAAGCCTCCTGAAACTCTCCATCTACCACCTCGCCCTCTGGCGGCTGTCGCGTCTCGTCACGCGATGGGGAGTCGTCTTGGCCGGCACCGGGGGCGCTCTCCGGTTGCGGATAGGCATAGCTGCCCATCTTCTGCGCTACCTTCCCAAGTTCTTCAGTGGTTTGCTTGATGCGGGCTATGTCACCGTCATTGAGCGCCTCGCGCACCAAGGCTACTTGGTGCTCCACCTCCGACCTTATATGACCTGGCACCCGGTCGCCGAGCTCGCGCAGCGCTTTCTCGGCGGCGTAGATCATACTGTCGGCTCGGTTGCGCGCTTCTGCTTCTTCGCGGCGACGTGCATCCTCCTGGCGATGCTGTTCCGCCTCCTCCACCATGCGCCGGATCTCGGCCTCGCTCAGCCCACTGGAAGCGGTAATGGTGATTTTCTGCTCACGTCCGGTTGCCTTGTCGCGTGCACTGACATGGAGAATGCCATCCGCGTCGATGTCAAAACACACTTCAATCTGGGGTACCCCTCGGGGCGCAGGGGGGATGCCATCCAGGATGAACTTGCCTAACAGCTTATTATCCGCTGCCATGGGCCGTTCACCCTGCACCACTTTGATTTCCACGCTGGTCTGGCCGTCCGACGCGGTGGAGAAAATTTGGCTCTTGCGCGTGGGAATAGTGGTGTTACGTGGGATCAATGGGGTAGCGACACCCCCCAACGTCTCGATGCCCAAGGTGAGCGGCGTCACATCCAGCAGCAGGACGTCCTTCACCTCGCCGCCGAGCACGCCGGCCTGAATGGCGGCGCCGATCGCAACCACCTCATCGGGATTAACCCCTTTATGTGCCTCGCGCCCGAAGATTCGCTTGACCGCTGCTTGTACCGCTGGACTGCGTGTCTGCCCACCCACCAGGACCACTTCATTAATCTGATGAGGCTCCAGCTTGGCATCGCGCAATGCCTGGCGACATGGTTCGAGGGTGCGTTCCACCAGGTCTTCGGTCAATTGTTCCAGCTTAGCACGCGTGAGGGGCATAATGAGATGCTTGGGCCCTGTGGCGTCGGCGGTGATAAAGGGCAGGTTGATCTCCGTCTGCAACGTGGAAGATAGCTCGATCTTGGCGCGCTCGCACGCTTCGCGCAGGCGCTGCAGCGCCTGGCGGTCCTGGCGCAGGTCGATGCCATGCTCTTTGTAGAATTCATCCGCCACATAGTCCACAAGGCGCTGGTCGAAGTCATCGCCGCCCAGGAAAGTATCCCCATTCGTCGCTTTGACCTCAAAAACACCTTCGCCGACATCCAGGATAGAGATGTCAAAAGTGCCCCCGCCCAGGTCATAGACAGCGATGATCTCATCTTTGCGCTTGTCCAGTCCATATGCCAGGCTGGCGGCAGTGGGTTCGTTGATGATGCGTAAGACCTCCAGGCCGGCAATCCGTCCGGCGTCCTTGGTCGCCTGGCGCTGACTGTCGTTGAAATAAGCTGGCACGGTGATCACCGCCTGCGTCACTGGCTCACCCAGGTATGCTTCGGCATCGGCCTTCAACTTCTGAAGGATCATCGCGCTGATCTCCTGGGGAGAATACGTCTTGCCACCCATCTCCACCAAGACATCCCCGTTGGACGCTTCGTGCACCCGGTAAGGCACATGCTGGATGGCGCGTTGCACCTCCGGGTCGCGATACTTGCGTCCCATAAAACGCTTGATGGAAAAGATGGTGTTCTCCGGATTGATGATTGCCTGGCGACGAGCGATCTGGCCGACCATCCTTTCGCCGGTCTTAGGGTTAACAGCTACGACGGAAGGGCATAGACGCGCCCCCTCCGCGGTGGGGATGACAACCGGTTCCCCGCCCTCCATCACGGCTACCACAGAGTTGGTGGTGCCAAGGTCAATCCCGATAATTTTTCCCATGCGATATCCGCTCCTCTAGATAGGGCTGCCACCTCAGGAAGGGGTCGTACCCTCCCCTTGGCCATCTGAACTGCCCGATGACGGTGCTGCGGAGTTGTGCGCGACTTTGACCAGTGCCGGGCGCAGAACGCGGTCGCCGAGGCGATATCCCTTACGCAGCTCCTCAATGATGGTGCCATCCGGATGTTCAGTGGTTTCCTCTTGCATCATGGCCTCGTGCCACTGAGGGTCAAACATCTGCCCCACAGCGGAGACAGGCGTCACGTTCTCGCTTTCCAAAAGTGTGTGGAGCTTGTTCAGAATCATGCGCACGCCATCAACCCAAGGATGGTCAGCCAGTTCCGCCGGCAACACTTGTAATGCGCGCTCGAAGTCGTCCACGATGGGCAACAATTTTAACAAGAGTGCCTCGTTGCTGCGACAACGGATCTCCTCGCGTTCCGCTTCGATGCGCCGGCGATAGTTGGCAAACTCGGCGCGTGCGCGCTGCCAGCCTTCCAGATACTCTGCCGCTTGCGCTTGGGCCTTTTCCAATTCGGCCTGTAAGGCAGCTATGTCCACCGTTACCTGATCTTCAGCGGAAGCAGCCACAGTTTCGGCCTCTTCTGCCAGCCTCCCCGAGTCCGGTTGAGACGGCAGCGGTTCTTCTGCTACCAAGTTCTTTTCATCCCCCGACATAGCTCCTCCTATTGATACACAGCCGAAGATTCGATTACGTAATGAATGCCGACACGGTCTCCCAGCAAAAAGGACGTTGACTCAGCGTCCGTATAGATTGCTCATCAGGTCGCTCATCAGCTGGGCGACAAAGCGCACCACAGAGACGGCGCGGTCATACCGCATGCGCAAAGGACCCAACACACCCAGTGCACCGGCGACCTGACCCTCCACGCCGTAGCGTGCCAGCACGAAGCTCACCTCTGCCAGATCCTGCCAGCGCCCTTCGCCGCCGATGATGATTTGCAGACCACCTCGCTGGAGCACCTCGCTGACCAACGCGTCGATGATCTGGCGTTCCTCCAGCAGGCGCACGATTTGCTGGGCACTGGCACTGTGGACGAATTCCGGCTGACTCAGCAAGTTGAGCAAGCCATCCCGATAGATCTCGGTCGCATTACGTGCGTCGAGACGGCGCATCATGTCGCATACCACATCGCCCACGCGATGTTCGAACTCCGACAGGCCCGGCAAGGTGGCCGCGATGGCCGCTTCGTTGAGCCCCTCCCAGCGGTGGCTCAGCATCGACGCAATGCGCGACAGCTCATCCTGGGTCATCGGCACACTTAACGTCAGCACCTGCTGCTTCACCACGCCGGCGGACAACACCAGGATCAACAATGCCAGCGTATCGCGAATGGAGATCAGCTCCAAATGCTTGAGGCGGCTCGGTGCAGACTTGGGAGAGGTCACCAAGGCGGCGCCACGCGCTCGATGCGCCAAAACAGCCGCCGCCAGACGCATCCATTGTTCCATATCCAGTTGTGCCTGATGAAACTGATGGCTGATCGTGCGCCGTTCAGCGGTTGGCAGGTCACTCTCGCCCATCAGCTTCTCCACAAAGTAGCGGTAGCCCTTCTCGGTGGGCACCCGGCCGGCTGAAGTGTGCGGATGGGTGAGATAGCCATGTTCCTCCAGCCAGGCCATCTCGTTGCGGATGGTGGCCGGGCTGATGTCCAGGTGATACAGTTCCCGGATCGCCTTTGATCCCACGGGTGTTGCCGTGCGAATGTATTCGCTGATCACCAGACGTAAGATGGTCTGGCAACGCGGCGTCATCTCGTCCGAGCGCGCCATCTCGACCGGCATCATTCAGCTGCTCCGTGCACGATCGACCATGGGATTAGCACTCTCACGTCGAGAGTGCTAACAACCTCACGCGCCTATCATACCACGAAGCGCAGAGTGTGTCAAAGAAGGCACACCAAAGTTTGCCCGCAGCTGGAGACGAGGAGCATCTCTCCAGCTGCCTTCTGCCACCTATAGTCTGTGCACAAGAGGTGATAGCCCCGTTGTTTCTAATTCAAACATTACTTTATTCTGATTCAAAATTTAAATTGGGTTAATGACCCTAAAAAGT
>QEXY01000101.1 GCA_003130875.1 Ardenticatenia bacterium | reverse complement strand
GCCCGAGAGGACTTGGCTGCCGTACGGAGGATAAATCCCGACTATCGCGACGCCGCCACGCTGGAGCGAGAGGCCTACCTACGCCCGGCCCGCGCTGCGCTGCAGGCTGGCCATTACGCAGAAGCCCGTGCCCACCTGGAGGCCTGGCTCGAGAGACACCCGGACGATATCCGATTCCGTGTTCTGCTGGACAAGATCCTCGAACATCTCAGGCAACGTCGCCTAGCCCGGATCTGGACGTTGGGCATCGGGCTACTACTCCTGTTATTAGGGGTAGTCTATCTCCTCTGGATATCCTTTCAACCCGAGCCTAAGCCGATGGCGAGCAGATTTATGCCTACATGGCGGCCGATGCCCACGCCCACGCCGCAACCGATATCTGCAGCTTGGTTGAGCAAGGCCAACGTTCAGGTGATGAGGCTCCTCGAGCACGAGGGAGTGGTGACCAGTGTGGCCTTTTCGCCGGATGACCGCCGGATCGCCTCAGGAAGCCACGACCAGACCGTGCGGGTGTGGGAGGTTGTGTCAGGTCGTGTGTCGCAGACCCTCAGTGGCCACACAGGTGCGGTGACCAGTGTGGCCTTCTCGCCGGATGGCCGCCAGATCGCCTCAGGAAGCCACGACCAGACCGTGCGGGTGTGGGAGGTTGTGTCGGGTCGTGTGTTGCAGATCCTCAGTGGCCACACAGGTGCGGTGACCAGTGTGGCCTTCTCGCCGGATGGCCGCCGGCTGGCCTCCGGGAGCTATGATGGCAAGGTACGGGTGTGGGAGGTTGCGACGGGGCAACTGCGACATACCCTCCGAGGATATAAGGGTGCGGTGACCAGTGTGGCCTTTTCGCCCGACAGCTCCTGGCTGGCCTCGGCAGGTGACGACTGGACGGTGGGGGTGTGGAAAGTGACCAACAATATCTCGCTGCACACCCTCCACGGGCACCAAGGCGCAGTAAACAGCGTGGCCTTCTCACCCGACGGTCACCGATTGGCCTCGGCGGGCAGCGACGCAGTGGTGCGGCTATGGCAGTCAGTCGAGTAGGACGCACGGTGAGGGCCTCTCGAGCTTAGCAACCCTCCCTCGGCGCCCTATAGCAGCATACGGAAAGTAAGACCAAGAGGGTGCGCCAGACGTGTGGGCAACCCTTTCGTCCAAGGGGTAGCTGGTTATCCCCAAGGCCATCCGACAGGCGTTGGGTCTGCACACCGGTACATGATTTCATATCCAACTCCTCGAAGGAAAAGCCCTGCTCGGCGAGCGCATCGACTGGAAGGGTTGCGGTAGCGTGACGCCGGCCATCCGACACGGCGCCGACGCCATGATGCATCGGCGTGGGTTCTCCGCTACAATAAGCGGCAGATCGCTGAGGTGAATGCCGGAGAGATGCAACTTATGACACCTTCTGAGAACCATTCCATTCGCCATCCCATCTTCAAGCCCATCTTCCTATGGACGTTAGCGCTGGCATTTTGGGGCTTGTTGAGCGGTCGGAGCGGGGCGGTGTTTTTGCATGCCACTGAGGCGGTGCACCCCGCTGCGTCGCCATCCCCCACGTATACGCCACGAGCGACAGAGACGCCGGAGTCCTTCATGCCCGTCATCGAGGAATTTCGTTGTCATCCGTGTGTCATCGATCCGGGCGAGTCGGCCACACTGCACTGGGATGTGCGCGGCGCGCGTTGGGTTACCCTGGACGGGCGCGGGGTCGAGGCACCGGGCACGTTGCAGGTGCGCCCCGATCAAACGACCACCTATCGCCTGGTGGCAGCCAATCCGAACGGACGCAGCGAGAAAGCGGTCACCATCGAAGTGCGCGGACTGCCGGTGATCCATCACTTCAGCTGCTCTCCGTGTCAGGTGCGCGCCGGCGAGCCGGCCACGCTCAGCTGGGATTTGAGCGGTGGCGTGGCGGCCTATCTGGACGGCCAGGGGGTCACGGCGCCGGGCAGCACCGTGGTCTATCCCCAAAAGACCACCACCTACCGCCTGGAAGCGGTGGGCGAACGTGGCAGCGTCGAACGGCTGGTGACGGTGACCGTCCTGGAAGGCGTGCAACCCGAAGCGATCCGCCTTGCGTTGCAGCAACTAGGTTACCACGTGCAGGCCGTGCAGCTGCATCCGCTGGTCAGTGGCGCGCGCTCGTGGACGGTGGTGATGACGGCAGCGTGCCCGCTCGCCCAGGGAGAAGGGGGGTGTAGACAGGCCATCGCCGATCAGTTCTACTGGGGGCTCAAGGTGCTCTACGACAGCGGCGCGAGCGAGCCGCTCACGGTCGGCCTGTTCGACGGCATACGCTATACCATCTTCCTGACCATAACGCCAGCGACGCTCGAGGCGTTTCTGCGCGGCGAGATCGACGGGCACACGCTCTGGCGCTCCGGGCGCTGGAACCTCTGGGATGACTGGAGCAGCCGCTGGCAAAGCTTCGAACGCTCCGCCTTCACAGCGAAGCGTTTCATCACACCGCGCTTTGTGTATTAGCTGCGCAATGCAGCGGGGATGATCTCGTAGATGTGGGGAACAGGTGACGGCGGGGTATCGCTCCAGCGCCATGCGGCGCGCAGCATCTCCCGCGCGGCAGCCAGCCGCTCTTCGCGATTGGCATACAAGGTGAGCAGCGGCTCGCCACGCTCCACTGCGTCGCCGACCTTCTTGTGCAGCATAATGCCCACGGCGGGGTCGATGGGGTCGCCTTTCTGCTCGCGGCCCGCGCCCAGCACCACGCTCGCCTGTCCGATCACCTGGGCATCGAGGGCGGCGACATAGCCGGCGCGCGGGGCAGGCATCACTTCCACCAGAGCAGCTCGCGGCAGCTGCTCTGGATGCTCGAGCACGGCTGCGTCGCCCCCTTGGGCGGTGATCCACGCGACAAACTTGCGCCACGCAGCGCCGCTCTCCAGATGGCGCGTCAGCAGCGCACGCCCCTCTTCCAGCTGGGCGACGCGCCCGGCCAAGACGAGCATCAGCGCCCCGATGGTCAGACAATGGTCGCGCACATCGCTCGGACCTTCACCCTGGAGCACACGGATCGCTTCGTGCACTTCAAGGGCATTGCCAACTGCCTGGCCGAGCGGCTGGTCCATATCCGCGAGGACGGCGGCCATCCGACGACCGGCTGCCTCGCCGATGGTGATCATCAGCTGGGCCAGTTCGCGCGCTGCCTCCAGGGTCTTCATAAAGGCACCGCGGCCCACCTTGACGTCCAGGACGATCCCGGTGGCGCCGGCGGCGATCTTCTTGCTCATAATGCTGCTGGCGATGAGGGGGATGCTCTCCACGGTGGCGGTCACATCACGCAGCGCGTAAAACTTCCCGTCGGCCGGCGCCAGCTCGGCGGACTGCGCGGCGACGACAATGCCGTGTTCCCGCAATTGTCGGATGAATTGTGCGTGGCTGAGCCCAACCTGGTAGCCGGGGATGCTCTCCAGCTTGTCGATGGTGCCGCCCGAGTAGCCCAGCCCACGGCCGCTCATCTTGCCCACCGGCACGCCGGCGCTGGCCACCAGGGGAGCCACCACCAAGGTGGTCTTGTCTCCGACGCCGCCGGTGGAGTGCTTGTCCATCACCCATTCGGCCACCTCGCGCAGGTCGAGCACCTTGCCCGAACGCGCCATCGCGAACGTCAGGTCGGTGACTTCGCGCGCGCTCATGCCGCGCAACAGCACGGCCATGCACCAGGCCGCCGCTTGGTAATCCGGGATGCGCCCATCGGTATAACCCTGGACGAAGAACTCGATCTCGGCCGTGGAAAGCTCGAGTCCGTCGCGCTTCTTGGCGATGATGTCAACCGCGCGCAGCGTCAATGGCACACCCCACCTCCTCTTTTGAAGCCGGAAGCCATACCCAAAGCCAGAATTATAATGCGATTCCACCGAGTTGCCATAACGGCGGTGTGCTACCGCTCCCCGGCCCAACCGAGCCGCGCGCGTGGTAGGGGGTGATCGGCCGGGCGACCTTGCCGCTCCCTGACGGTCGCGGCTCGGATAGGTGGTCGTGGCACGGATGACGTGAACCGAGCCGCGCGCGTGGTAGGGGGTGATCGGTCGGGCGACCTTACCGATCCCTGACGGTCGCGGCTCGGATAGATGTCGGGCTGTCATTCTGGGGGATTGCTGCCATCTCGCCCCCAATTCGTGAAATACATCTGCATGGTGATCATGCTTCTCGCTTTTGCCCTTTATATGGTACAATCCCTTTACGAAGGAGCGGAACATCCCTTGTCCGCACAACGTCGTGAATGTGTAGGCGATGCGTCAAGCGGAACTACCCCCCATCACAGGAACGGATAATCGAAGAGGAGGCGAGCATATGAGGCAAAACAGGCTTACATGGAGATGGATCGGCATCCTGGTCGGGCTGGCAGTGATTATGTCAAGTTTAGGCGTTGCAGGGCACGGCCCGGCTGCTGCTCTGGCACAAGAGGAGGACCGACTCGGCACCATCACTGTTGTGGGCGAGGGCAAGGTCACCATCAAGCCGGATATGGCACAGGCGACCATCGGCGTGGAAGTGCTCCGGCCGACAGTCAAAGAAGCCAGCGCCGAGGCATCCCAGGTGATGAACAATGTGCTGGGCGCGCTCAGGCAGCTGGGCGTCGCGGACCGCGACATCCAGACATCCGGGTTCAGCGTCTGGCAGGAGCGGCCCTACAATCCCGATGGAACACAGGGCGCGCCGGTGTACCACGTCACCAATCAGCTCAACGTCACCATCCGCAACCTGGAGAACCTGGGCAGCGTGCTGGATGCGGCGATGAACGCCGGCGCCAACAACATCTACGGCGTGACGTTCAGCTTGTCGGACACCACCCAGGCGGAGGCGGAGGCGCGCCGCAAGGCAGTCGAGAACGCCCGCGCGAAGGCCGAAGACCTCGCGCGCCTGACCAACCTGCAGCTAGGTGAGGTGCTCAGCGTCAGCGAGGTGATCGGTGGGGTCAGCGGTGGTTACTATCCCGCCGTCGTGAAAGCGGAAGGGATGGGCGGCGGTGGCCCGATCATGCCGGGCGAGCTGGAGATCACGATGCAGCTGCAGGTGACCTACAGCACGGTGCGGTAAACACACGATGGACAGGGAGTGGGCGACACTCCCTGTCCTGTTTCTTGGGGTGCAATCTTCGTGCGCCGGCGAGTCCGTTGCGTCCGTTTCCCGCGGTGGGTGTTCATCGGGGTGGTGCTCCTGGGCATATTATGGGCCGGCGGTGGGATCGCCGTGTGGCGTTGGCTGGCTGTGGATCTGCCCTCACCGGAGCATCTCTACCGCTATACCTCTGCCCCTTCCACGCGCATCTACGACCGCAACGGCCGGCTGCTCTATGAGATCCTGGATCCCCACAAGGGCGCGCACACCCCCGTTCCACTGCGTGCCATCCCCAAGGCGTGCATCCAGGCCACGCTGGCGACCGAGGACGCCAGTTTCTACACTAATCCGGGCGTGGACTTGTGGGCCATCCTGCGCGCGCTGTGGATCAATCTGCGCGGCGGTGAGGTGCTCTCCGGCGGCAGCACCATCACCCAACAGCTGGCGCGCAATCTGCTCCTGGCGCCGGAGGAGCGCAGCCGCGTGTCGCTGGAACGCAAATTGCGCGAGGCGATCCTGGCATGGCGCCTGGCACGCACTTACAGCAAGGACGAGATCCTCACCATCTATCTCAACGAGACCTATTACGGAAATCTGGCATATGGCATGGAGGCTGCTGCGCGCACCTACTTCGCCAAGAGCGTGAGCGAACTCGACCTGGCCGAATGCGCCTTGCTGGCCGGCCTGCCTCAATCCCCCTCACGCTACAATCCGCTGGAGAACCCCGGCGCCGCCCGCGAGCGCCAGAGGGTGGTGCTCAATCTGATGGTCAAGCACGGGTTCATCACCGCACCAGAAGCCGACCTGGCAGCACGGGAGGACCTGGCTTTCGCCGCGGTGCCGTTTCCCATCCGGGCGCCGCACTTCGTCATGTTCGTGTGGGGGCAATTGGAGCGCGAGCTGGGCCGGGGTGCGCTTTACACGCAGGGGTTGCGCGTCGACACCACGCTGGACCTGGACGTGCAGGAGACCGTGCAACGCATCGTGCGCTATCGCCTGGCGCAGCTGAGCGCGCGGCGTGAAGGGCAGCCGCCGCGCAATGTGCGCAACGCCGCGGTCGTGGTGCTGGATGTGCCCACCGGCCACATTCTGGCGATGGTGGGCAGCCCTGACTATTTCGACCCGCGCATCGACGGTGCGGTGAACGCGGCGCTCGCCCCCCGGCAACCCGGCTCCTCGATCAAGCCGATCACCTACGCCGTGGCGCTGGATCCGCAGCGCCCCAACCCGCTCACCCCGGCGACGGTGCTGATGGACGTGCGCACTGCCTTTGTGACGCGGGAGGGCGATCCCTACGTGCCGCAGAACTACGACCGGCGCTGGCGCGGTCCGGTGCGCTTGCGCCAGGCGCTGGCTGCCAGCTACAACCTGGTGGCCGTCAAAGTCCTGGATTACGTGGGCATCGACGCCATGACGCAGTTGGCGCGGGCGATGGGCATCACCACCTTCGACGATGCGGGCCGTTTCGGGCTCGCCCTGACGCTGGGCGGCGGCGAAGTGCGGCTGCTGGAACTTACAAGCGCCTATGCCGCCTTCGCCAGCGGCGGCTATCGGGTGGAACCCGTCGCCATCACCCGCGTGGAAAATGCCCGCGGCGAGGTGCTCAAAGCGATCATCCCGGCAGCGCGCCCGCGCGTATTGGACGAACGGGTGGCTTACCTCATCAGCGACATTCTGAGCGATGACCAGGCGCGCGCCTCAACCTTCGGCGAGGGCAGCCCCTTGCGCCTGTCACGGCCGGCCGCCGCCAAGACCGGCACCACCACCGACTGGCGCGACAACTGGACGGTCGGCTACACCCCCGACCTGGTGACGGGCGTCTGGGTGGGCAACGCCGACAACGAGCCCATGCGCCACGTAAGCGGCATCACCGGCGCGGCACCCATCTGGCACGACGTGATGGAAACGCTGCTCAAAGGCCGGCCGGTGCGCTGGTTCGACCCGCCGGAGGGCCTGGTGCGCATGTCGGTCTGTGCGGACAGCGGTCTGCCACCCGCCGAGGCGACCTCGGCCGCCGTCGCGAGGACCGGCGCATCGCCCCACACCGTGGCATCATCTGCCGTGCGGCATCCGGCAGCCTGTCCACGCCTGGTGGAGGAGTGGTTCATCGCCGGCACCCCACCGACCCGGCGCGACGACTGGCATTGGTGGTATCGCCTCGACAAGCGCAACGGTCTGCTGGCCGGGCCACAGTGCCCGTCTCAGTATGTGACCTACCGGCGCTACACCCTCTATCCGGCCGAAGCGCAGGAGTGGGCACGCCAACAAGGCATTCCGCGCCCGCCGGAGCACTATTCGCCACTTTGCCCGTTACCTGGTACAATGCCAGAAGCACCGCCGGAGGCCGTTGTCCACGCCACGCCACACATCGCGCTGGTGATGCTCAGCCCGGACGAGGGAGCACGCTACCGCCTTTCATCGGAGATCCCCTCTGCGGCGCAGCGGCTGATGGTGCACGCCCGTCCGGTGGACGGGGTCGCCCTGCGCCAGGTCACCTTGTTGGTCGATGGGCAACCGTTGGCGACGGTGACGCGCCCACCCTATCGGGCCGCCTGGGAGATGCGACCCGGCCGGCACACGTTCGCTGCCCAAGGAACGGATGTGGCCGGGCAAACGTTACACAGCAACACGGTGCGCGTCGAGGTGACGGAATAGCAAGGGCGGTTGTTCTCAACTTCAACGTACACCTGAGATGTCCTACACTTTCGGGAGGTAGGAAGCGGAAATATAGCAAAACTTCGCCTGTTCCGTGTATGCTTCAGCAGTTTCCGATTTACACGTCACCCGGTGGGAAAACGAGAGGAGGAGAGTACAATGAGCATCAACCGGCATACTATGCTGCCTATGGTGTCACTGGTGGTCGTCCTGAGCATCCTGGTCAGTGCGCTGTCGCCGGCGGTCACCCCCGGCGCGCTGGCCCAGGAGGTGTCTGAGGCGTTACCGCCACGCGTGTTGCAATTCACGCCGGCCGCCACCGAAGAGCATCCCTTGGACGCTCCCATTCAAATCACCTTCGACCAGCCTATGGATGCGTCCTCGGTGCAGGCCGCTTTCCGGATTGAGCCGCCGGTGGCGGGAAGTTTCACCTGGCCATTGCCCCATATGATGCAGTTCAAGCCCGCTGTGCCCCTGCAACGGGCGACCCGCTATGGGGTGACGCTCAGCGAACAAGCCCGCAGCGCTGCCGGAGTGCCACTGCGCGAGGCAGTCACCTTCCGCTTCAGCACGGTGGGCTACCTGGAGGTCAGCACCGTGCAGCCCGCGCCCGGCGCCACCGAGGTGGCTACCGACGCCATCGTCACGGTGACGTTCAACCGGCCGGTGGTGCCCCTGTCCGCCCTGGAGGAACAGGCGCGCCTGCCCCAACCCCTCTCCTTCGACCCGCCTCTGACCGGCAAGGGAGAATGGCTCAACACCGCGATCTACACCTTCGTGCCAGATCTGGGGTTCGAACCCGCCACCACCTATCGGGTGCGCATCAGCAATCTGCAAGACCTGACCGGCGGAGTGCTGAAAGAGGATTTCGTCTGGGAATTCACCACCGTGATGCCGGCGGTGGTCGCCACCGACCCGCCACCCGATGCCGTCTTCGTGAGCATCCGCCCGACCATCCAGGTGGCCTTCAACCAGCCGATGAACCGGCGCGCCGTCGAGACGGCATTTCGCCTGCAACACAGCGCGACGGGCGCGATCATCCCGGGCCGCTTCGAGTGGAAATCGGAGGGCATCCCGCGCCCACGTTCCCCAAGAGGTGATGACTACTACGAAGATGACTACTACGAAGAAGGCAGCCAGGGCCCCCCGATCGTGGGTGTGGAGACGATGCTGTTCACGCCGGATCAAGCGCTTGAGTTCGGCACGCCGTACATCGCCAGCCTGCCTGCCGGCGTGCCCGCCGCCCGCGGCACGGTGCGCACGGCGGAAGCGTACACCTGGCAATTCACCACCATCGAGTACCCGCGCATCGTCAGCACCAATCCGACCGACGGCGAGGAAGCGGCCGATCTGTGGGGCGGGTTGGAGGTCACCTTCTCCAGTCCGATGAACCCCGACTCGATCAACGGCAACTTCACCATCACGCCCGCCATCACGCCCACCGAGGTGTACCCCTACTGGTGGAGCAACAACACCAAGTTGCAGCTCTCCTTCCAGATGAAGCCGAGCACAGACTACCAGGTGGTGCTCAGCCGCAACATCGAAGGGCGCGACGGCCAGAAGCTGGGCCGGGATACCGTGGTGCGCTGGCGCACGCGCGCTGCCGATCCCAACCTCTATCTCTATGCGCCCTACAAAATCGGCACCTTCCTGGCCTACACCCCGACCGTCGCCCATGTGTTGGTGCGCAACATCAGCCGGGTCGATTTCGCGCTGTATCGCATGCCGATGCAGGACTTCCTGCAAGCGACGGGCGAGGATTCCTGGGAATACTGGGATAACTATGCGGGCGATCCGCGCAATCTGCTGCGCACCTGGTCGCTGGACGTGGACGCGGAGCTCAACAGCAGCGTCATCTATGCCACGAACCTGGCAGGCGAGAAGGGCGGGCGGCTGGCGCCAGGCCTCTACTTCCTGAAAGCGGAGGTGGCGCCGGATGCCGTCTATCCCGAAGCGCTCAGCGCCAGATGGCTTCCCAGCCAGCGCCAGATTCTGATCGTCTCAAACCTCAACCTGAGCTTCAAGACCACCGCTACCGATGCATTGGTATGGGCCACCGACCTGAAGACCGGCCAGCCAGTGGCCGACCTGCCGATCCGCATCTACGACAAGCAGGGCAACCTGCTGGGTGAGGGGAAGACCGGAGCGGACGGCGTCTTCGTCGCTGCACGGCACGCACCGCTGGAGATCTGGAAGTCCGTCTACGCCTTTGCCGGCGAACCCGACCGGCCGGACGAGCGCTTCGCCGTGGCCATCAACCAGTGGAGCGACGGCATCTCGCCATGGGAATTCGGCCTGCCGGTGGAGGACTATCTCCAGCCGGTGACCGGCTACCTGTTCACCGACCGCACCATCTACCGCCCGGGCCAGAAGGTCTACTTCAAGGGCATCATCCGCGAGGACGATGATGCGCATTACACTATCCCGGGCCGGGCGGACGCGATCCAGCTGACCATCTACGATCCGCAGGGCACGGTGGTATATGAAGACAGTGCGTCGCTCAGCGACATGGGCACGTTCCACGGCGAGTTTCAGCTGGGCGACGAGGCGGCACTCGGCAGTTACACCCTGGAGGCGATCTACCGCGGCGAATATCTCTCCACTTCCTTCCAGGTGGCCGAATACCGACGGCCGGAGTTCCAGGTCACCGTGGCGACCGACCGACCCGAATATGCTCAGGGTGACCGCATTAACGTGACAGCCCAGGCGAGCTACTACTTCGGTGGCGCGGTATCGGACGCCCAAGTCCGCTGGAGCGTGCTCTCCGCCGACCACAGCTTCGCCTATCAGGGCAAGGGCTGGTGGGATTTCACCGATTACGACTGGAGCCGGCGCGGAGAATACTACGGCTCGTATGGTGAGCTGATCGCCGAGGGTGAGGGCAAGACCGACCAAGAGGGCCGTTTCACCTTCAGCCTGGAGGCGGATATCGCCAAGTACACCATGAGCCAGCTGTTCACGCTGGAGGTCACCGTCACCGACATCAACGACCAGCAGGTCAGCAACCGCACCGAAGCGATTGTGCACAAGGGCACCTTCTACATCGGCCTGCGCCCGGCGGAATATGTCGGGCAGGTCAACAAGGAGAGCACGGTCAACATCATCACGGTGGACTGGGAGAGCAACCCCTCGCCTGAGCGCACGTTGACGGTCGTCGTCTCCGAACACAAATGGTACAGCGTGCGCAAGCTGGGCGAGGACGGCCGCTACTATTGGGAGAGCACGGTGGAGGACGTGCCCGTCTACACCACCACGGTGACCACCGATGCCCAGGGCCAGGCGAGCCTGCGCTTCACGCCGGAGAAGGGCGGCATCTACCGCATCCACGCCAGCGGCACGGATGAAAAGGGCAACCTGGTCAGCAGTGCCACCTATCTGTGGGTCAGCGGCGCCGAATTCATCAACTGGCGTCAGGAAAATCACGACCGCATCGAACTCGTCGCCGATCAGAAGCAATATCGCGTCGGCGACACGGCCACCATCCTGATCCCGCATCCCTATCAGGGCGAGGTGCAGGCGTTGATCACGCTGGAACGAGGGCACATCTACCGCCACTGGGTGCAGACGCTGAAGACCAACTCCGAGCAGATTCAAATCCCTATCACCGAAGACCTGATCCCGAACGTCTTCGTCTCGGTGGTGATTGCCAAGGGTGAGGACGCGACCAACCCGCTGCCCAGCTTTAAGATCGGCTATGCGCAGCTTTCCATCGACACGGCGGAGAAGGAACTCGTCATCACCATGAAGCCGGACAAGCCGGCCGATCAACCCTATCGGCCCGGCGAGACGGTGACGTATGCGATCACCGCCACCGACAGCCGCGGACAGCCGGTGGAAGCGGAGCTGGCGCTCAGCCTGGTGGATTTGTCGGTGCTGTCGTTGGCCGACCAGCCGCCGGACATCATCCGCACCTTCTGGCGCGAGCGCGGCCTGGGGGTGCACACCGCCAGCGGATTGACCCTCTCGGTGGATCGCATCAACCTGGCGGTCGCGCCAGAAGCGAAAGGCGGTGGCGGCGGAGAAGGCTTCGGGGTGGTGCGCCGCCGCTTCCCGGACACGGCGTACTGGAACCCAGTGGTGCGCACCGATGCCAACGGCCAGGCGACGGTGCAAGTGGTGCTGCCGGACAACCTGACCACCTGGCGGCTGAGCAGCTGGGGCGTCACCGCCGAGACGCTGGTCGGCCAGTCCACGGTGGATGTGGTCAGCAGCAAGGATTTGTTGGTGCGACCGGTGACGCCGCGCTTCCTGGTGGTCAACGACCGCGTCGAGCTGGGGGCGGTGATCAACAACAACACCGACCAGCCGCTCGACGCCGAAGTGGTCATCCAGGCGAACGGTCTCCAGGTGAGCGGCGACACCTTGCAGAAGGTCACCGTTCCGGCGCGCGACCGCGTGCGCGTCGCCTGGATGGCGGTGGCCGGCAACGTGCCCGCGGTGCGGCTGCTCTTCGGCGCCCGGGCGGCGGGGTTGACCGATGCGCTGGAGCTCGCGCTGCCGGTGTATCGCTACAGCACGCCGGAAGTGGTCGCCACCGCCGGTCAGCTGGAGCAAGATGGCAGCCGCCTGGAAGGCGTGGCGCTGCCCGCCCGGTATGATCCCACGCAGGGCGAACTGACGGTGCAGATCGACCCATCCCTGGCAGCCGGCATGGTCAAAGGGCTCAAATTCCTCGAGCACTTCCCGTATGAGTGCACCGAACAGACGGTGAGCCGTTTCCTGCCCAACGTGATGACCTACCGCGCCTATAAAGAGCTGGGCCTGGAGCGGCCGGACCTGGAGACTGCCCTGCCCGGCCTGGTGGGCGTCGGGCTGCAGCGCCTCTACAACCAGCAGCGTTATGACGGCGGCTGGGGCTGGTGGATCGCCGATGAGTCCAACCCGTTCCTGACCGCCTATGTGCTCCTGGGCATGGTCGAGGCGGCGCGCGCCGGCTTTGTGGTGGACCAAGCGGTGATGGACCGCGCCGCCGACTTCCTGGAAGGCACGTTGCAGCCGATCCGAGGCGACACCACCTTCTGGCAGGCGAACCGTCAGGCGTTCATCCTGTATGTGCTGGCCGAGGCAGGGCGCGACCACCTGGCCCGGGCGGTGGTTCTGTTCGAGCATCGCGACACGCTCGACGCCTTCGGCAAAGCGTTCCTAGCGCTGGCGCTGGCCTTGTTGCAGCCGGACGACGATACGCGCGTGCGCACGCTGCTCTCCGACATCACCAGCGCCGCCATCCTCAGCGCGACCGGCGCCCATTGGGAAGAGGCAGAGGTCGACTACTACGCGATGAACACGGACACGCGCTCGACCGCCATCATCCTGGCAGCGCTGGCGCGGCTGGATCCCAACCATCCGCTGGCCGCTCAGGCGGTGCGCTGGCTGATGAGCGTGCGCAAGGAGGGCTTCTGGGAGACCACCCAGGAAAATGCCTGGGCGATCATCGCGCTGACCGATTGGATGAAGGTCACCGGTGAGCTGCAAGGACGCTATGACTGGCGCGTGTGGATCAACGACCAGCTGGTGGGCCAGGGCAGCGTGACGCCCGAGACGCTGACCGAGACCCAACAACTGCAGATCGAGGTCGCCCAACTGCTCGTCGAGGCGATCAACCGCGTGGTGGTGGAACGCAGCGCACCTGAAAGCCAGGCCAGCGGCACCGGACGGCTGTACTACAGCATGTACCTGCGCCTCTTCAAGCCGGTTGAGGATGTGAAGGCGCTCAACCGCGGCATCATGGTCAGCCGGCAATACACTCTGGCCAGCTGCGACGTCACCCAGGAGCGCTGTGCCACGATCGACCGGGCCAAGGTGGGGGATGTGATCCGCGTCCAGCTCACCCTCATCGCGCCCAACGACCTCCACTATGTGGTGGTGGAAGATCCCTTCCCTGCCGGCGCCGAGGGCGTGGATCAGAGCCTCAAGACCACCAGCGTGGTGGGCCAGGCGCCTGAGCTGCGGCGCACCGACCGGCGCAATCCGTGGGGCGGCGAATACGGCTGGTGGTGGTTCAGCCACAGCGAGATGCGTGATGAGAAAGCGGTGCTCTTCGCCACCTATCTGCCGCGCGGCAGCTATGAATACACCTATCTCATCCGCGCCAGCCTGCCGGGCGTGTTCCACGTCATCCCCACCCACGCCTACGAGATGTACTTCCCTGAAGTGTTCGGGCGCACGGATGGCATGACCTTCACCATCACGCCTTAGCGCAGCGGGGCACACGATGTGGGGCTCCTCCCTGGCGGTTTGCGCGGCATCGCCAGGCGGAGCCCCACGTCTTGCCTACGCGCGCGGCGCGGTTGGGTTTATCCGCGCCGCGACCGTCAGGGAGCGGCCAGGGCGATCAGCCGGTCGCCCCCTACCAGGCGCGGGCAGCCTACGCCATCCGAAGCGAAACCATGCGCATCCTGCGGGATGGCGAACAAAGTCGGGGCAAAGCGGCGCTTTTGCCTCACCAGAGCGCAAAAGCTACTGAAAGAGGAACACAGAGGTGGCCGCGGGTCACATCCGCATCAGCGCAGCGGGCAATTGGAACGGTTTCCCGGCGCTCTTGGCGGCCTGCGCCTCCACCAGATAGGCCAGCGACACCTGCTTGAGCTCTTCGACGATGTGCTTCTGGATCTCCGCCCACACATCGTGCACCGCACACGTGTTCTGGAGCTCACAGGTGATGCCACGCATCAGGCAGCGGTTCAGCGTGATCGGACCTTCCACCGCCTCCAGGATGTCGAGCAGGCTGATCTCCTCCGGGCTGCGCGTCAGCGCCACGCCGCCCCCCATCCCGCGCGAGGTGGTCACCAGCCCGGCATGCACCAGCTGGGCGATCACCTTGGTCAGGAAGGGCAACGGGACGCGCTGTGCCCTGGAGATGGCCGCGCTCGACACGCGCGTGTCAGGTGGCACACTGCCCAGGTGGACCATGGCGCGCACAGCATAATCGGCTTGACGTGTGATTTCCATCAGCATACTCCCCCCGTATGGATACCTTATAATGGGCAGCGCGACGGGACACGGGCAACCTCCTCTGCCCCGTCACCTGCCCGACGTAGACCAATCGGATACATGATACTATTTTAGCAAAAGTACCGTCTTCATGCAATTTCGACAATGCCACGACTGCCGTCCACGCGCAGCCGTTGGCCGGTGTGGAAGATTTTGGTGGCGCGTTCGATGCGCAAGACGGCGGGGATGCCGTACTCGCGCGCCACGACTGCGCCGTGGGAGAGCAGCCCCCCTTCCTCGATGACAATGCCGGCCGCCAGGTTGAAGAGGGGCGTCCAGCTGGGATTGGTGTAGCGCGCCACCAGGATCTCGCCGCGCCGCAGCGCCCGCGCCTCGTCCAACGACTCCACGACGCGCGCCGGACCTTCGGCGATCCCGCTGCTGCACGGGATGCCGACGAAGGTCTTCTGCACCGGCGGGATCAGGAAGAAAGGCGTCGGACGCACCGCGGCGCCGCACCCGATGACGCACGGGGGCTCAAAATTGCGATAGCACGCTTGCAACAAGCGATAGTCCGCGATCTGCGCGCGCAGCTCCGCAGCGCTGCTGCGCCCGTCCAGCATCGCCTCGATGGCCGGCCAGCGCAGCAGGAAGATGTCCTGGGCGTCCTCTAGGATGCCGGCGGCAGCCCAACGTTGGCCCAGCTCCTTGAAGAACCGCCGACACTGGTAGAAGGCGCGCGCCGCGATCACCCGCGTCTCCTCACGCCACCAGATGTAGCGCCGCACCAGGCGCAGGTGGTTGACAAACGAGCGGCGGCCAAACCACCACAGCTTGCGCCAGCCGCGCGACAGAATCTTGAGCGCGCGCCGCTCCGCCATGCGCCGTATCTGGCGCTGCTGCTCCACCCGTCGCGCCGGATCGACCGCCTCGTCCGCCTGGGCATAAGCCTGCAACGTGGCCAGCACAAAACTGGGATCTTCATCCCAGCGCGGCTGGATCAGGTCTTCGTCGATCGAGGCCATGTAGCGATAGCGCTGGATGTAGGCGGCGATGCGCTCCCAGAAGCGGCGGCCCTGGGGAGTCGCCTCCAGGCGAGCGCGCATGTCCGACGGGTCGCCCTGGGTGATGGCAGCGGCGACCACAGGGTCGGCCAGCCCTTCGCGCGCCAGCTGCCACAGCTCAAACGAGGGCTGGGCAGTGCGCACGTCGCTCATGCCGGTGATCAGGTCCCCCTCAGCGATCTGCTCGTCCGCCGGCAGGAGCGCGTTGAGCTGGCGCACCAGCGGCTCGAACTCCTCCTGCGCCTGGCCGGAGAGCAAGCTGACGCGGATCGCCACGTTGTTGGCTTCCCAATGCAATGCGACCACGCGCCGGCAGTACGCCGCCAGATCGGCATCCGAGAGCGCCGCCGGGTCGACCGCGTCCAGCGCCGGCTCGATCTCGCTGAGGAAGCGATCGCGGTAATCGCGCCCTTCGCGCCAGACGCGCTTGTACATGCGCCGCAGCGCGAAGAGGACCGGCAGGGCGCGCAACACCGTCGTGGGCGTCCAGGGCGTGACTATGCCGTCGCCCTCATAGGTGGGGTCGATGCCGGCGGTGCGGTCGAAGAGGCGTTCCTTGAAGCCGGGCAGGCGCGCCGCCAGCTGCTTGGCCACGCCGACGTTCCAATAGGCGCGCCCAAAGAAGGGCCGCCCCCACACCGTGCCCGGAGGCGCCTCGCCCAGCTTGATCTCGCGGAAGAACTGGCTCAAACTGCGCCCATAGTCGTGTTCCAGGCTGAGCGACAGCGCCAGCGGACAGGCGAAGCCGGGCAATACTTCACGATAGTTGCCCGATGTCCACTGTCCCAGCGCCGGGTCAAAGCTGAACGAGGTCAGCGGGCGCGTCTGCAACAGGACGAAACGCCCGTCCACCCATGCCCATTCGATGTCCTGAGGATAGCCGTAGAGCGCCTGGACGCGCTGCCCCAACGCCGCCAGCTCCAGCGCCTGCGCATCGTCGAGCACCGCTTGCGCTTGCTGCTGCGGGGCGAGCGGCTGTTCCCGCGTGCCGCCGTTGGCATCCGCCACCAGCATGACCGACTGTTGGGCCAGGTCACGGCGCACCACTTGGCGGCGGCGCACGTTCACCACATAGCGCTGCGGGGTGACGCGCCCTGAAACTACCGCCTCGCCCAAGCCCCACACCGCCTCGATGACCATCTCTTCCTCGTTGCCGCTGAGCGGGTTGAGCGTGAAGAGGACGCCGGCGGCGACGGCATCCGCCTGCAGCTGCACGATCACGCCCATCTGCGCACGCCGCGGATCGATGCCCTGCTCGCGCATATATGCCAGCGCGCGCTCGCTCCAGATGCCCGCCCAGCACGCGCGCACCCGTTCCAAAACCGCCGCGTCACCGCAGACGTTCAGGAACGTGTCATATTGGCCGGCGAAGGAGGCCTCCACCTGATCCTCAAAGGTGGCCGATGAGCGCACCGCGACCAGAGGCGCATCGCCCAGCTGCGCGTAGGCGCTCCGGATGGCATCCTGCACCTCCGCCGGCATCGCCGCCTGCTCACACGCCGCACGACATGCCTGCAGACGCGCCGCATCCTCCCATGGGAATTCCTCATCGGCGGACAGCCATGCATCGAGGCCATTGGCGCGCAGGTGTGCCTGATAAGCCGCCGTGGTGACGCAGAAGCCGGGCAACACCGGCAAGCCCGCCTGGATCAATTGGGCCAGGCGCAGCGCTTTGCCGCCCACGTGGACGCCATCCTCTACGTCCACCGCATCCAGCGACACCACGTAGCGCCGGGGCGTGGCTGCGCTGCCATTCGGCCCATTCTGCGCGACGGCCACCGGCGGCAGCACCACACGCCTCGCCAGCGCGCTGGATTCGACCGATTCCTTGGCGGACTGTCCTCCCGTTCGCACCATGGTCACATCCCTAATGCGCCGCTGAGCGCCGAGACCATCTCCAGCATCTCCGGATGCGCTTCCAGGAACGTCAGCGCGCGATCCAGGGCTTCGAGCACAAAGTCCACCTCGTCGGGTTGGATGATCAGCGGGGGCATCAGCTGCAGCGTGCTCGGCCGATGGTCGGCGAAGACGGCGAGCACGCCGTTTTGGGCCAGCAGCGGGCTGAGCGCCATGCCCATGCGCGCGTCGGCCATTTCCAAGCCCATCATCAGGCCGCGCCGCCGCCAGGTGGCGATGCTGGCATAGCGCGCCCGCAGGTCGCGAAAACCGGCTTCGAAGCGCTCGCCCATCGCCTGGACGTGTTCCATGAAGCCGGGCTCGGTGATCTGGTCGAACATAGCCAGCGCGGCGACACAGCCCAGCGCCGCACCGCCAAAGCTGGACAGGTGGATGAAAGGGTGCTGCTGGAAGAAGCGATCCAGATGCGGGCGGTGGCACGTCGCCGACATGGGATAGACACCGCCGGAAAGCCCCTTGCCGATCACCAGGATGTCGGGCACGACGCCCCATTCGTCGATCGCCCACATGCGGCCGGTGCGGCCCAGGCCTGCCTGCACCTCGTCGAGGATGAGCTGCGCGCCCCATTGGTCACATAGCTGCCGCACGCGCGGGTAGTAATCATCGGGTGGGATGAGGATGCCGCCGGTGGCGGGGATGGTCTCCATGATGACGGCAGCCGTCTGTTCGTTGATCGCCGCTGCGAGGGCGTCGGCATCGCCGAAGGGCACTTTGGTGAAGCCGGGCGGCATCGGGCCGAACTTGCCGCGGAAGCTGTCCTCGCCGGTGGCCAGGGCGAAGCCGGTATGGCCGTGGTAGCCCTTGTGCACCGAGATGATGCCGGGGCGGCCGGTGTAGGCGCGCGCCAGTTTGATGGCGACGTCGATCGCCTCCGCACCACCCGGCGAGAAGGTGGAATACTGGATGTCGCCCGGCGTCAGCGCGGCAAGGCGCTTGCCCAACGCGGCGCGCATCTCGTCCAGGAGCATATGGTCGCCCACGTCGAGCTCGTCCAGGGCCGCCTTGACCGCTGCCACCACGCGCGGCGGACGGTGGCCCAGGTTGAACACTCCGCCGGAACAGCGACAGTTGAGCAGCTTGCGGCTGCCGTCCACATCCCACAGCCAGACGCCTTCCCGCCGGCCGGGGATGAAGTCGAGCCCGATCATTTTGAAAACCGAGACGCGCCCGGGGTTGACGTAGCGCGCGTAATCTTCCAGGATGGCGGCTTTGGGTTGTTGGCCGATGAACATCGTGCCGACACGTCCTCCGTGATGGGCATTAATAGGACGCTTAGTATACCACCAGAGCCGAGAAATGTCATAAGCGCGGGCATGCGGTCATCACCTTGTCCGTGCCGCGCCCATCTGATCCGAGCCGCGCCCACCTATCCGCGCCGCGACCGTCAGGGAGCGGCACAAAACTCACCGCAGAGAACGCAGAGACCGCAGAGGTTTTTCCCTGTTCATTCTCGGCGCTCTCGGTG
>QEXY01000100.1 GCA_003130875.1 Ardenticatenia bacterium | reverse complement strand
CGGCTGGATGGCAGTGCCGATGGATGCGCGCACGTATACGTTGCTGGGCGTCCTGTCCGCCCTGGCAGCCATGGGAGGGGTGTTGGCACTGCGAAGTCGGGTCCATTGGCAGCACGAAACAAGCACCATAGGGCTCCTGGCGGCCTGGTTGGCGCTGACTGTGGCGGGCTATCTGTACTACAACGTGACCTTTGTGCAGTTTCAAGGGCGCTACTTGTTCCCGGGACTGATTCCGCTGGGGCTTTTCATGGTGAGCGGCTGGCGCACCATCCTATCGCGCCGGTGGAGCCTGTGGGGCGCCGGTGCGGGTGCAACGGTCACGGCCGCTGGAGCGATGTCCGGCATCGCCAGAGGTGCTCTGGACAAGTGGGGGCTGGTGATAGGCCTCGGCATCGCGGCAGGACTGACGCTGCGCCGCTGGCTGCCGCAAAGCTGGGACGCCTGGTTGTGGACGTTGCCGCTGATGCTGCTGGCCGGATTGGCAGGTTATAGTGTGTTCGCCTTTATCGTGCCCAATTTGTGACCAGGTGTTATCACGACATTGATGAGCTTATGGGACATTCTGCTCATAGCAGTGGGGTTGGCAATGGACGCCTTCGCGGTGTCGCTGGGTATCGGCACCACCCGTGTGGCCTGCGCACCACGCCCCATCTTCCGCCTATCGTTCCACTTCGGCTTCTTTCAGTTTATGATGCCAGTATTGGGCTGGCTGGCGGGCAGTCGCTTCGCCACGCTCATCGGCGAGGTTGACCATTGGGTGGCGTTTGGTTTGCTGGCGTTCGTCGGAGGACGTATGATTCGCTCCGGGCTGGATGCCGATGCGACAGCATTCGGATGCGATCCATCGCGCGGCAGGATGCTCATCACCCTGAGCATCGCCACCAGCATCGATGCGTTCGCCGTCGGGTTGAGCTTGGCTATGTTACGGGTGGACATCCTCTATCCCAGCGCCATAATCGGCGTCGTGACCGGTACGCTATCACTGATCGGCCTGCTCATCGGACACCGGCTGGGTGTCCTGTTCGGCAAGCGTATGGAGATCGTAGGCGGCCTGATCCTGATCGGGATCGGGATGCGCATCCTGATGTCGCATCTGCAACTGATTTAAGTGAAGGAGGCGGCCTATGGGATTCTTGGATGGCTTGAAAGGACTGTTTGCCGGCACGGGGACGGTTTCCGGCGGTTACTACGTCTATGTACGCTGCAACCGTTGTGGGGAGGCGCTGCGGACGCGCATCAATTTGCAGAACGACCTGAGCGAGAGCGATGCCGGCGGCTACATCCTTAACAAGACGTTGGTCGGCAGCGGGCGCTGCTTCGAGCGCATCGAGGTGCATCTCGAGTTTAACCCCGCGCGTCAGCTCGTCCACCGTGAGATCAGCGGTGGAGAGTTCATCACCGCCCAGGAGTTCGATCAATACTGGGCTCAGAGCGGAAACCCGGCACCCCGTGTCACCAGGTAGCGCAGCACATCGATCGCGCCGAGCTCTACAAAGGAGACGGCCAGGCCGACCCACAAAGGCAACAGGGCCTGCTGCCACTTCACCACACGTCCGTGGCGGTTGAACAGCATCAGCAGCAAGACGGTGTTGAGCACGGTCAGCAGAGCCAACACGCCCAATGCGCTCAGGATGGCCAACGGGAACAGGAGTGGAGCAGGTTCCAGCAGGACCACGATCACGATACCGATACCGGTTGCGATCAACAGACTCAGCTCTTTGAAATCCTTGATCGAAGGGGTGTCCACCACGTCATGCCACAAACTGTAGTTGAACACCGGATAAATAATGCTGCTCAGAGCGAGGCCGTTGAACGTGCCCGTAGTCAAACGCAGCCAGTTATGCGGCTGATACAGGTGTGGCATGCCGGGGAAGAAGGTCAGGTAGGAATTGAGCCCGTCGATTCCCAATGCGACGATGAAAATGACCAACACAACCGCGATGGGAGCGGGGGGCAATCCGATGGCACGGTGCCGTCTCCGCAGCGTCAACAGGACAAAGCCGGCCAGAGCGCCCAGAAATGTGCCACTGCACCGCGCACACAACGGCAGCTGCTCGCCCGCGAGATGAAACGAGCGCTCCGGCAGCTGATGGCAGACCGCATAACCGATCAACCGGGTCTTGGTCAATACATCGCCCGGAGACAACAGGAGAAACGCGCCGATCACGAGCAGCGGGACAAGCCATACCATCCAGCGAAAATGAAGCCGTAACTGGGACAAGGGAAGGTGTGTGTCCGAAGAAACCATAACTTTTTCTGCAGCATAATCGTCCATGCACAACCATCCATCCTAATGGTCGCCTATAACGCCCCATCAACCGATCAAAGGCACACACTATTATATGCATGATAAAGAGCCGTGTCCATACCCGTGCAGCGTATCGGATGAATTCCCATTTAGGGGAAGATTTGACACCGCGATGCCGTGCACGCGACGAAAGGGCTGGCATGACGTTGCCCAAGTGGCTGATCCAGCTGATCTTCCGCCTGCTCTACTATGAAATGGCCTGGGCCTATGACCTTGTCGCCTGGCTGGTGTCTTTTGGGCAGTGGGCGGCATGGCGCCGCACGGTTGTGCCCTATCTGCGCGCTGGACCTTTGCTGGATCTTGCTCACGGCACCGGCGGGCTGATGGCCGATCTGGCGGAGATGGGACTGACACCTGTGGGGCTGGACCTGTCTCCCTACATGGGGCGCATCGCCAGGCGGAGGCTATTGCGCAAGAGAACTGTACCTCGTCTGGTACGTGGGAAGGCACAACATTTGCCCTTCCGCGACGGCAGCTTTGCCAACATCGTGATGACCTTCCCAGCCGAGTTTGCGCTGGAACGGCGAACTCTGATGGAAGCGGCGCGCGTGCTACAACCACAGGGCCGCCTGGTGATCGTGGCGATGGGCTATATGCGCCCAGTGCCTGTGTTGCGGCAGCTGATCCAATGGGCCTATGCGCTCACCACGGCGCACAAGGTTTCAGAAAAGGATGTGCTGGCGCGCATCCGGGCGGCTGGCTTCGCCGTGCATTGGGAAGATGCCCAATGGGAGGGCGCGTGCGCACGTCTCCTCATCGCGACACGAGATGGATGAGCATAGAGTGTTTTCGAGCGAGGGATGTGACTCGAGACCGCAAGCGCAGCTGGGCGACAACGGTGGAGAAATGGCTGAGATGGATCGGCCTGGCAGCCCCGCTCATCTGTCTGCCTGCCTGTGCTATGTTGAGCCCGCAGCCCGCCGCGCTCCCGCATATACGAGTGGAAAGAGCACAAGACCTCCCCGCGTCCGCAACGCTTCGCCCGCGCAATCCCCCGTTGTACACGCCCGCCAGCGGCCGCGAGATGTTGCTCTTTGCCTCCGACCGCACCGGCAACGGGGATATCTTCGTCGCCGAACCCGGCAAGGCGCCGGTCAACCTGACGGACCACCCCGCCGGCGACTGGGATGCCACCTGGTCACCGACGTGCCGCGACCCCGCCGCGACGTGTCGCATCGCCTTTACCAGCCACCGCAGCGGCGACAGTGAAATTTGGGTGATGGACCAATATGGCGCCAACTTGATCAACGTGACCCGACATCCCGCGTGGGATTATTGGCCCACCTGGTCGCCGGATGGCACGCGCATCGCCTTCATCTCAGAGCGCGATGGAGACCCCGAACTGTTCGTCCAGGCGTTGGACGGCAGTGATGCCGTCCAGCTCACCTTCAACGAAGCGAGCGACCGCCTGCCTGCCTGGTCGCCGGATGGGACGCGCATCGCCTTTGCCGCCGTGCGCGGCGATATCGAGGAGATCCATATCATCAATCCGGATGGCAGCAATGAGCAGGTGCTCACGCAGTGGCCACTGCGCGCCAGCGCGCCCACCTGGTCGCCGGATGGAAGGCAGGTCGCCTTTGTGGGCTGGGCCGAGGAGAATCGGCTGGGCATCTACCTGCTTGAGGTCGGTGCGCGTCACCCGTGGCGCCTATGGCAGGGCGAGAGCTGGATCGGCTCATTGAGCTGGTCGCCCGGCACATCCGGCATCGATGACAGCTGGCTGCTCTTCACCTCGTGGCAGGACGGCAACCACGAAGTGTACGCCCTATCCCCCAATGGCAGCGCCGCCCCGGTGCGCATCACCCGCAGCTCGGCCTGGGATGATTTTCCCGATCTGCGCTGCGGCACCCCATTGCGCCCGGACAACTGGCTGCTGGAAACTGACACACCAGAGGCCCTGGAACGCTCCACCCCGCCCACATCACCGGCGGATGACTTCGCTTATGGCTTCAACATCGCCGACCTGAGCAAGGCCTATCTGATCCGCGATCTCAACCTGCACTGGGCCAAAGGCTATGTCAATTGGGAAACTGTGGAACCCCGCCGGGGTAAATATCGCTGGGCTGACCCGGACAACACGGTCGCTGCTTTCGAGAGTCAGGGATTGCGCATCTTGCTGCGCGTCCACGGCACGCCGGCATGGGCCAGGCCGCCGGGAACCTTTCTGAGTTACCCGCCAGAGGACATGGAGGATTTCGGACGCTTTATGGAAGAACTGGCCCGCCGTTATCGCGGCCAGGTGGCTGCCTATGAGATCTGGAACGAACCCAACCTGAACTACGAATGGGGCTATCTCGACCCCGACCCGGAACGCTACACGCAAATGCTCCAGACCGCCTTCCGCGCCGTCAAGGCGGTCGATCCGCAGGCACAGGTCATCAGCGCCGGGCTGGCGACCACCGGTCAGGGCAGCCCCACCGCTATGGGCGACCTGGAATTTCTGGACAGAATGTACGCCGCCGGCGCCCGCGGATATTTCGACGCCCTCGGCAGCCATCCTTACCCCTTTGGCAATCCCCCGGATCACCGCGATGCCTGGGGGTTGAGCCTGGCACGCGTCGCGGAACAACGCCAGGTGATGCTCGCCCACGGGGATGCAGACACACCCATCTGGATCACCGAGCTGGGCTGGGTGCTGCACACCAGCTGGGATCTGGTCGAGCATGAGACCATCGGGGTGAGCGAGCTGGAACAGGCCCAGTATCTGGCACGCGCATACGAGAAAATCCGAACGGAATGGCCCTGGGTACACGCACTCTTCATCTTCAATCTGGATTTCAGCACCGTTCCCTGGTATACTGCAAGAGAACCGATGCGCTGGTATGCGGTGCTCAATCCCGACCGCACTCCCCGGCCCGCCTATACGCGCATCAAATCCCAAATGCTGGATTCCTCAGGGAAGTGACTGGATCACGATGCGGATCGTTGTCAAGCTAGGAACCCGCACCCTCACCGCAGGGGGTGAGCATCTCAGCCGGCCGCGCATGCTGGAGCTCGTGCGCCAGATGGCCGCCTTGCATGAACAAGGTCACGAGATCATCCTGGTCTCCTCGGGCGCCATCTTTGCTGGACGTGAACGCACCGGTCTCTCGCCGCGCCACAAGGACATCGCCTTTAAGCAAACGATGGCCGCTATCGGCCAGGTGGTCTTGATGGGCCTCTACGAGCAATTCTTCGGTTATTACGGTATCACCGTGGCACAGGCTCTCTTGACCCGTCACGACTTCGCCGACCGAGAATGCTACCTCAACGCGCGCCACACGCTCCTGTCGTTGCTCAGCTTGCGCGCCATCCCGATCATCAACGAAAACGACGTCGTGGCAGTTGAGGAAATTAAGATCGGGGATAACGACAATCTCTCTGCACTGGTGGCCAACTTGGTAGATGCCGACTTGCTGATCATCCTGACGGACCAGACCGGGCTCTTCACTGCCGATCCCCGCCGGGACGCCACAGCGCGGCTCATTCCGGAAGTGCCCGTGATCACCGATGAAATTCGTCGTCTGGCAGGCGGCCGGGGCTCCGCGGACAGTGTGGGTGGGATGGTCACCAAGATCGAAGCCGCCGAGCTGGCCACGCGCTCCGGGAGCGAGGTGATCATCGCCGCCGGATGGGAGCCCGATGTGCTCCTGCGCCTGGTGGCTGGTGAGGCGATCGGCACGCGCTTTCGGGCCAGCGTCACCCACATCGAAAGCCGCAAACGCTGGATTCTGGCCGAATCGCCTGCTGGTGACGTCTATATCGATCGCGGCGCCACGCAGGCCGTGGTGGAACGCGGAAAAAGCTTGTTGCCGGTGGGCATTGTGCACGTCGTGGGGGACTTTAAGCGGGGACAGACCGTGCGTCTTTTGGACGAGGCACATCGCGAGATCGCGCGCGGCGTGACCAACTATGATGCTATAGCCTTGCGCGCCATCCAGGGCCACAAATCCGCCGAGATACCCGCGATTCTGGGTTATGATTACGGCCCGACGGTCGTGCATCGTGACAACCTGGTTTTGGTGTGTTTGGAACCTGGTGGGACATCCCGAAACTCGTGCTATCAGGAGAGCGGGCTATGAGGCGAATAGGGCTCATCAGCGACACGCACACGCTGGGCAGACGGTTGCCCCAAGCGGTGCTGAACGCCTTCGATGGGGTGGATACCATCCTGCACGCCGGCGACCTGGTCAGCCGGGAAGTCCTCGACGCCCTG
>QEXY01000099.1 GCA_003130875.1 Ardenticatenia bacterium | reverse complement strand
GAAAAACTCTTTAGTTACCCGCCTTATTGGCCCATTTTCCTATGAAAATCTGAGCGGTCAAGGGACTTTTTCAACACCCTCATTTTGGCATATGGTGAGCGTTATGCTAGAATAGTAGAATAATGTTTTACAAGTAGTTAGCTCCAAAGTGTATTGGAACGGTATTAATAAGAGGAGGGAACCACATGCCGCATGTCATTTCCACGCTTTGTACCCGTGAGGGGGATTGTGTCGAGGTCTGCCCAGTCGACTGTATCGTGCCAGGAGATAAGAACGATCCAGTTTGGGGAAAGTACTTCTACATCGATCCGGACACCTGTATCGATTGCGGAGCTTGTGTTCCGGTCTGTCCACCGCAGGCGATCTTCCCTCTGGAGGAGCTTCCTCCTGGCCATGAAGCAGATGCAGAGATGAATGCTCGGTATTTCCGCGAAGGGCCAGGCTACTGGGATTTTAATTTAGAGGAACAGCGTCGCCCACGCTAAGTCAGCCAATCCGCTCCAATGCCGTTAGGCATCTGGTGCTCTCAAATCAATCTGAAGGGCGGTGTCAGGATACAATGATACCGCCCCTTCTTTTGTCCAGCCAGAATGCAGAACATCGCGGACGTGAAGGACGGGATTATGGAACAACCGAAACGAGCCATGGTTATCGTAGCCCACCCTGATGATCCAGAGTTCTACTGCGGAGGTACGATTGCGCGCTGGGTGCGTGAGGGGATGGCAGTCTGCTATTTGATCCTGACCAATGGTAACAAGGGCAGCAGTGACCCCACTATGACCCCTGAACGTTTAGCCGCTGTGCGCAGAGCGGAACAACGCACAGCGGCACAAATTCTCGGGGTCAATGAGGTTGTCTTTCTCGATGAACCGGATGGGGAGCTGCAACCCACCTTGCAATTGCGCCGCCAGGTAGTGCGCGAAATTCGCCGTTACCGGCCAGATATCATTGTGTGCCCAGACCCAGCAGCCTACTATTTCGACACTGGCTACATCAACCATCCAGATCATCGCATCGCAGGTGTGGTGGCACTCGAAGCGATATTCCCAGCCGCACGTAATCGGATGTATCATCCAGAGTTGTTGGCAGAAGGGTTCGAACCCCACGCCGTGCATGAGGTTTACCTAGCTGGCAGTGTTCAGCCAAACCGTTGGGTGGACATCAGTGATACGATTGACCTGAAAATTGAGGCCATCAAGGCACACGCCAGCCAAATAAGTGATCCAGAAGTGCTAGAGCGTGTGCGTCAGCGCGCTTTGGACATTGATCCCTATGGTCGTCAGGTTTATCGTGAGGCATTCCATTACCTCCACATTCGCTAAAAGGGAAGCGATGCACACCGGGAATATCCGCACATGAATGTGGCAGTGGTAGGCACGTTTGGTCTGTATCGCAAAGGCACAATGCGAGCGCGTGCCCTGCCACTGGCTTGCGCATTAGCGGCACGCGGGCATACGGTACGGGTGCTTATTCCGCCATGGGATAGCCCCCACGAAGCTGGCCGTACGCAGATGCATGATGGGGTGCAAGTCATTCATGTGAACCTTCCACCCCGGCTACCGGGCTTTTTCCACATTTGGTTGACTCTCTACTTGGTGCAAAAGGCGCTCGCTTTGCCAGTGGACGTGGTGCACTGTTTTAAACCGAAGGCGTATGCCGGGCTGACCCATTTCGTGCTATGGTGGCTGAGACTTGCTGGCTTGACGAAACGACAGCTGCGCCTGGTGGTTGACGAAGATGATTGGGAACAGGCGTGGAACGATCTGGAAGCGTACTCGCCTGTCCAAAAGCGTTTTTTTGCTTGGCAGGAAGTATGGGGTTTACGCCATGCAGATGCCACAACAGTGGCGAGTCGGGAGCTGGTGCGTCTGGCCACCCAGACCGGCGTCCCGAGCGATCGCGTCTTCTATGTGCCCAATGGTGTGTGGCCAGACGCATTTGCCCATTGTGCCGCTCGTCGCGTCGCAGCATACAAAGAGAGGCCGTATGATGCTCCGATCCTATTGCTGTACAGCCGCTTTCTGGAGTTCCGGCTGGAACGCATTGTACGAATCTTCGAACACGTGGTTGCGCGCCAGCCCAGGGCACATCTCCTCGTGGTGGGCAAGGGATTACATGGTGAAGAAGTGGAACTGGCTGGTCTACTGCGTCAAGCCGGTCTGGCTGAGAAAGCGACGTTTACTGGCTGGGTGGCATATGAACGGCTGACAGATTATTTTGCTACAGCAGATATGGCGCTCTTTCCCTTTGATGATACACTTATCAATCGAACAAAATGCTCGGTGAAGCTGGTGGAATTGCTGGCAGCCGGTGTCCCTGTGGTGGCGGATGCAGTGGGCCAGAATAGTGAATATATCCTGGACGGGGAAAATGGATTGCTGGTACAGCCGGAAGATGATCACGCCTTTGGAGAGGCTGTGTTAAGTCTGCTGCGGGATGAGCCCTTGCGCGCACGCCTGGGAACGGCAGCGGCACAGCGCATCCGTGAACACTTTGCATGGCCTCGCTTGGTGGTAGAGGTCGAACGCGCTTATTGTACAAGGTGAGTGGACGAGGTAGAGAGGAACATTTTGCCACATATGCGGACGGGCCGGAGTAGAGATACAACAAGGGTGCTGATCTTTCTGCCTGAGCAAAGAGCATTGGTGTCAGATGTTGTCTGTTAGGTCATTTTTCCGGTTGTGGCTACCGCCACTGCTATGGATGGGGTTGATCTTCTGGTTTTCCGCGCAATCGCAATTGCCCGGGCTCACCGTCACCTGGTTGGACTGGCTGCTAAAGCATAGCGGTCATTTCGGCGGATACGCTATCCTGGCACTCCTATGGTGGCGCATCACGGTGCGATCATTCCAGGATCGCTATGTGGCGGCAGCATTGGCATTCGCAGGCGCGTTGCTGTATGCTATATCGGACGAGATACACCAGAGTTTCGTACCGGGTCGCGATGCCAGCTGGATCGACCTGATCATTGATGGATTGGGGGCGATGAGCGCTATGGGGGTTGTCCTGGGGAGGAAACACCCAGGCAAGCGTCAGGTAGAAGCGACTCACTCCGCCACAATGATCGATTTTCCTTGATCCTTCTTGCCAGAGGGGCAGGGAAGACCATGCGCGATGTGATGATCAAAAAATAAAAGGGATGCACCTCGGTGCATCCCTTTTGTTTTCCTATAAAGCGATCCACTCAGTCTGTGGCGAACTTAAAGATGGTGGTGGTTTGATAGGTCTCGCCAGGGCGCAGCACAGTGGATGGGAAGTTTGGCTTATTGGGCGAGTCGGGGAAGTGCTGAGTCTCCAGGGCAAGCCCATCACTCTGGCGGTAAGAACGACCGGATGGACCATACAGCGTACCGTCCAGGAAATTACCGGCGTAGAACTGAATACCCGGCTCGGTGGTCCACACCTCGAGCACGCGGCCGGAAGCGGGGTCGTAGAGACGTGCCGCTATGATCAGAGACTTGTCCTCGAACGAGGGTCGGTTCAGCACCCAGTTGTGGTCATAGCCGCGACCGATGACGATCTGGGGATGGTTCGAGCGCTGGCCAGGACCGATTGCCTTGGGCACGCGGAAATCAAAGGGTGTGCCCTCGACAGGCGCCAGCTCGCCCGTTGGAATGAGAGTCTCGTCATCCGGGGTGTATCTGTCGGCATTGATCATCAGGATGTGGTCGTAGATGGTGCCACTACCCTCACCGCTCAAATTGAAGTAGGTGTGGTTGGTCAGATTGACCACCGTCGGCTTGTCCGTGGTCGCCGTGTAATCCATGCGAATCTCATTATTGTCGGTCAGCAAGTACACGACTTTCACGTCCAAGTTGCCAGGATAACCCTCTTCGCCATCGGGGCTCAGATAAGTGAGCTCCAGGCCGACCCCCTCCGCGCTGGTGATCTCCTTGGCCTTCCAAACCTGCTTGTCGAAGCCTTTCAGTCCACCGTGGAGCGCATTGGGTGGGTTGTTGATGGCGAGCGTGTATTCCACGCCGTCCAGAGTGAACTTGCCCTTGGCGATGCGGTTAGCGTAGCGTCCTGTGATACAGCCGAAGTAGGGATTCTTGGTCTCATAATCCTTGAGATTGTCGAATCCCAGTGCGACATTAGCCATGTTGCCATATCGGTCCGGCACCTTGATCGAGGTGATGATACCACCGTAGGTGATGACCTTGACCTCCATGCCGTTGGCGTTGGTAAGTGTGTATTCCTCGACAGCCACGCCGTCCGCCGTAGTGCCGTATGGCTTCTTTTCGATCTTGCCTTCAGCTCTAAGAGCTGCTGGACCGGGTAGCACCAACGAGAGCGCCAGAGCCACCAGAACAGCGACCGAAGTGATGAGACTGATCCCTTTCATAGTGTTACCCCTCCTTTGGTTTTACTAATGGTTTTTTTTTACTAAAAATTGAAAGGATCATCGCCACGGCAATCAACGCCGGGCCGTACAGTGCCCTCCTACGGGCGGTAAGCCATTTGGCATTCCACTACTTTTACAGTCGTTCCTGATTTGGTGGACCCAGCTCCTCGTGTGCAGCGTAGAAGACAACGCAGGTTTCAATAAGGGAAGGTCGTGTGTGCTGAGGCCAGTTTGCCGATATCTGCCTCCTGATACTCCGCTCGCTGAGGAACCCTCAGTCTCTTTATGTGAAATGGGCTTCCTTGTCTTTCCCTTATAAATGCAAAGGAACCCAAGCTGGCGCTATTACTGTTACCGTTACCGTTATCGTTCCCGTTACCGTAAACAGTATAACACAGTTTGCCCTAGATGTCAAGGGGGGGGGGAGTACTTGCCCGGGGCTTTTCCCTTTTCTTATAGATGTGCTATCATTGGGGCAACGGATGAAGGAGAGGAGTGAGCCAGATGGCATCCCAGCGGGGTAAGCGTTTGCTGGACTATCTGCGCACGGTGCCCGATCCGCGCCGCCGCCAGGGGCGGCGCTACCCGTTGGCCGGGTTGTCGCCGCGCCGCCTGGTGGAGCCAG
>QEXY01000098.1 GCA_003130875.1 Ardenticatenia bacterium | reverse complement strand
GTCCATGGTGTGGGTGGCCAGTGCAGGCACGTGGATGACATCGTCCGTATTGGGCAGGCCGAAGTGTACCAGGATAGCCGCGTTGCCGGTGATGTCGAGCGCCTGCTCAAACGCCTCGTTGGCGCTGGTGGGCACGATCGCTCGGTCGGCCAGGGCACCGTGCGTCAGATCGGCGATCGCTTCCTTGAGGTTCTTGACGTAGTAGGGCGACTTCTCGTCTTTGGTGTTGAAGACGTAATCCGCGCCCATCTTCTTGCCGTCTTCCAGCCGGTAGTCGCGCGTGCCAATCAAAGCTACCTTGCCGGCGCCCATTGCTTTGGCCATCTGTACCATCATCAGGCCCATCGGCCCCGGCCCGAAGATCGCCACGAACTGCCCTGGCTCGATGGCCAGCTTCTTCATGCCGTATACAGCACAGGCAAGCGGCTCGGTAAAGGCGCCCGCGGCATAGCTGACGTTGTCGGGCAGTTTGAACAGGCCGGTGTAGCGCGAGATGCAGTACTCGGCAAAGCCTCCGTTGGCAGACACCCCCGGCACATAGAGGTTGGTGCACAGGTTGGTGTGTCCGGCGGCGCAGGCATAGCATGCGTTGCAGTTCTGAACCGGATTGACCACCACGCGGTCGCCCGGCTTGAACAGGTTCATCGACTTGGCGACCGCACCTACCTCCACCACCTCACCGGTGAATTCATGACCCAATACCAGTGGCCCCTTGCCGGTCGGGGTACCCAGCGGGCTCAAGCCGTAGTAATAGGAGATGTCGGAGCCGCAGATTCCGCAATTCTTCACTCGCACCAGAACGTCCACGTCGGTGACCTTCGGGATGGGAATTTCCTCCAGCTCCATCTTCTCCGCTTCGTAGAACACCTGAGCTTTCATCTTCTCAGCCATAACACGTCTCTCCTGCCTCAGCTTATCGTCTTATGCAAACTTCGCGGCCAACTGATCCATGAACGCCTTGGCACCTGCGGTCGCCTCCAACGCCTTGGGCCAGAAGCACAAGTCGATGGGCCACCATTCGTCAGTGTAGCCGGCTTCCAGCAGCGCCTTGACGATCTCATCGAAGTTGAGCACACCCTGTCCGAAGGGAGCATGCGTGCTGGTCTCGTCGTCGTGCAAGGTGCCGTCCGAGTCGATGAAGTGGACGTGGCCGATCTTTCCGGTCAACATATGGGCGAACTGCACTACTCCGCCGGGCAATGTCTCTTTCTCGCCCAGCTGACGTGCGCCGACCACGGCACACATATAGGCATGGCACGAGTCGAACAGGACACTAAAGTTAGGATGATCGACCGCATAGACCATGCGCACCACTTCGCTGGGCTTGTTGAAGAGGAAACCGGGCTCGAATTCCCAGACCAGCTTGACACCTTCGCGGGCGCACACCTCGGCAGCGCGATGGAAGACCTGTGCCACGCGCCAGAAGCACGTCTCATAATCCATGCCACCGGGGATTTCAGTGGGCGGGCTGATGGTATCCACACGCAGCTTGGGGATATTCAGGTCATGGCAGATGTCCAGGTTGGTCATCACCACCTCGATGTATTGGGTGGGGCTGACCAGTGCGGGTGGCACCGCGCTGAAATTGGCAGCCAGGCCGCTGACAGCCAAGCCATGGTCATCCAACATCTTCTTGATCTCCAGGCGTTTGGCACGCGTGTTGTATTCCGCCGGATCAAGATGTGGGGGAAATGCTGCCAACTCAACGCCATCGAACTTCAGTTCTTTCAGGCGCTTGAGCACCTCGGGCAGAGGGATGGGCGCTTCTTGATAGCCTCCCCAAATATAAGCCCATGCACCGATTGAAATCTTCTTTTTACCCATCGAGAACCTCCTTGATTCTAGATTGCTGAAATGTCTTTATGCTGTGATGTTATGCTGCCGATCCTGGCGGATAACGTGGGATCATCGGCACGTCCAGGTTAATGTCTGGCCCGAAAAACTTGATGATCACCAAGTCCTCACGCCCGGTGTTCTCCACCTTGATGGGCGTCGTGGCCTTGGCATACGTGATAAGCAACTCGTCCTGATCGAAGTCACGCGCCTTAATCGGGTGACCGTCGTAACGGCCTTCGCCCTGCCACACCAGGATGTTATACACCCCCTTGTCTACGCTGATGAAACTCTTGCCCGGTTTTACCACGAGTTTCTTACCGCTAAACTTGGTGGTGTTGTAATAGATCCAATATTCCTCACCTCCCTCCTGCTGAGTTTCCTGGATCAAGATCGGAGCAGTATGGCGGTTCTCGTAGAAGTAAGGGTCACCGCTGGTTTCCCAATCGATCTGTTCCAGGACGGCGCGCTCGCCCAACTGGGCACGCTTATCTGGGGGCACATCCTTGAACAGCAGATCCTTGGAGATAATCTTACCGGCGACCTTGGCCTGCAGCATGGCGAAGACGTCAGAGTCTTCCTGAAGCTCGATGGTCACCGCTGTTCCCGGCGCGTGAAGCACACCGGACGGCAGATGGAAACCCTCACCTGGCACCAAGAGGTAAGCACGTGAATAACGCAAGATCAGGTCGTCCTTCCACTCCACCAAGTGGGGCAATAATAGGTCCATCTTTTTCTGTTCGACAATATGGGGATGCACACCGAAGAAAGTCTCCGGATGCGGTCCCATATCCAGCCCTTCGGGGAAGTAGTAGGCTTCTTCCTTGGGGTTGCGGCCCAGCGGTGCGACGTCTTCTTTCCTCTGATGGATGTGATAGGGGATGCGGGCAGCAAAATCGTAGATCTTAGCCAGCCGCCCCAATCCTTTGTGGGTACGGGCGTACTCAGTGCCCATGATCTCGGCACCCGCCACCTCTACTGCTTCCTTAAGGGTAAGCTGCTCTCCGCTATCGAGGGCCAGATAGCTGAGTCCCTCATCGGGGGGGCCGATACGGTTGTCAGCCTTGGTCACTGAGGCGAGCCAACGTTCACAGATATAACCGCGCTCACCGACGTCGTATTCTTCTTCCTTGAGACCCAGGCGATAGCCAGGGGGCAAAAAATCGCGCGCCACCCAGGCCGGCTTCAGGCGCAAGATGCCATTTCCCTGGACCAATGCTTTTTCCACGATGGCACGAGCTTTGCTTGGTTCCATTCCTCATCTCTCCCTGTGAGTGGTATAAAAAGAAAAACGGACACGTGCCGGTGACACGCGCCCGTGCTCTCCCTGATAAGGGCTACACTGCCACCCGGCCACGCTGCAGCCAGCTACCTGATCCCCGAGGGTTATGTCATATTTAGCAAACCCAATAGGCCGGGTGGGGGTCGAACCCACACTCCCCGAGGGGAAGGGGATTTTAAGTCCCCTGCGTCTGCCATTCCGCCACCGGCCCTTAAAATCCCTTACATTGTAGCGCACCCGTGGCATCCCGTCAACTCATGCTTTGACGCGCTCTGCCTTCGATGCTATAAGAAGAGAAAATATCCGAGAGGAAACATATTCGATGCCCGCTCCAACACGCGTCTGCCTGGTTGGTGCCGGGCGTGCCGGCAAGGTGCATGCCCGCACGCTCACCCACTATCTGCCCTCTGCCCATTTGGCTTGTATTGTCGAAACGGTGCCTGAAGCGCTTGCTGCAGCTGGTGCTGAATTTCCGTGCGATGCCACGTTTCCCACGCTTGAGGCAGCGCTGGAGTGGGGACAGTTCGAGGCCGTAGCGATCACCACGCCGACGTTCACTCACGCCCCGCTCGCCATTATGGCTGCGCAGGCAGGCAAACATATCTTGCTGGAGAAACCAATGGCGCTGACGTTGGCGGAGTGTGATGCCATCATCGCGGCTGCCCAACGCGCCGGTGTCCACCTACAATTGGGTTTCATGCGCCGCTTTGATCCCGAATTCGAAGCCGCTTGGGAACGCATCCAGGCTGGTGAGATCGGCCAGCCGATGTTAGTCAAGTCGCTGGGGCACGGACCGGGCTTGCCTCCACCCTGGGCTCGTGACCTGAGGACCTCCAACGGAATGCTGGCCGAGGTCAACAGCCATGATTGGGATTGCGTGCGCTGGTTGGCCGCTTCCGACCCACAACGCGTCTATGCTGAAGTGGCCAACTTCAAGGGCGCTGCCCACGGTGTGGATACACCCCATTTCTACGACACGGCTATTGTGAACATCCGTTTTGAGAGCGGCGCCCTGGGTAGCATCTCCGGTGTCTGTCCATGTGAATATGGATATGATGCACGTGTGGAGATCGTGGGCGAACGTGGAATCTTGCAGATCGGCCAGCTCCAGGGACAGGCTGTCGTGGTGTGTACCAACCGCGAACGCGGCCTCACCATCCCCATATACCGCACCTGGCCGCAGCGCTTTGCCTGGGCCTATATCCGTGAGATGGAGCATTTCATCCAATGCATCCAGCGCGACACCTCACCGCGGGTGGGTGGTGAGGACGGTCGCTGGGCAGTGGCTAGTGTGTTGGCCGCCACCAAGTCCTTTCTGGAGGAGCGCCCCGTCCTCCTGAGCGAAGTGTTCGCCGAAGGCGCCACCCAAGGTACCGGGCAATGAAGGCGCTTGTCTACCACGGTAAAGAGGATCTGCGTCTGGAAAAACGCCCTGTTCCCTCCCTTGGTCCGGGCGAAGTGTTGCTCAGGGTGCTCCGCGCCGGAATTTGTGGCACCGATCTGCGCATCCTGCACGGGGCTCATCGCCACTACCCCCCTGGGGTCGTGCGCGTTCCCGGCCACGAGGTAGTCGGTGAGCTCGCCGCGCTGGGTGAGGGAGTTTCGGGCTGGCAAGTGGGTCAACGTGTCTTCGTGGCGCCCAACACAGGTTGTGGCCACTGCCGCCAGTGTGTCAGTGGCAACAACAATCGCTGTCCAGATTATTGTGCCCTGGGCATCACTATAGACGGTGCTTTTGCTGAGTACGTGCGCATCCCAGCCGCGGCGCTCCAACAGGGCAACCTGATACCCCTTGATGAGACGGTCGATCCCGCAGCGGCAGCGCTCATCGAGCCCTTTGCCTGCGTGTTGCGTGGTCAGGATGCGGTGGCAGTGAGAGCCGGCGACGTGGTGCTCATTATGGGAGCTGGGCCGATCGGCATTCTCCATACGATGTTGGCACGTGTGCGCGGTGCTGCGCGTATTATCGTGAGCGAAGTGTGGGGCGCGCGTCTAGCATTGGCTGCTGCCGTCGGAGCCGACCGTACCGTGGATGTCACCCAGGAAGACCTGCGGCAGTTGGTGCTTGCGGAGAGCCACGGGGCAGGTGCCGATGTGGTGATCGTCGCGGCACCTGCCGAGGCAGCCCAGCAGAACGCTCTGGAGCTTGCCGCTTTGGGTGGCCGCGTCAACTTCTTCGGTGGCCTGCCCAAGGACCGTTCCGTCGTGCCCCTGGACACCAACCTGATCCACTATAAGGAGCTATTGGTCACCGGCACCACCGCGTGCAGCACTTATGACTGTTGGCGTGCCGCGGCATTGGTGCGTGCCGGTCGCATCGACCTGACCCGTCTGGTGAGCGGCACCTATCCGCTAGAACAATTTGCCGAGGCGTTCGCCGCCGCGCAACAACGCAGTGCCCTCAAAATCGTCTTTGATCCCACGCAATAGGAGATCTGCCTATGCACTTGGAACGCAAAACACCGTTTGTTTACCAAATCACCCTTACTCCGGAGAGCTTCGCTGCGTTCGATCGCCATATCGTGCGCCGTCTCTCCTCGATGTTAGGGCAGTACCGTGATCAGGTCGCCTATGCTGCCATGTTATCCCTGGGCGATGCGATCGTCTATGAGGTGTACGAGATTGCGCGCCCAGAAGTAGCCGGCGAGCTGATGACTGGCCTGTCGATTGTCCATCCAGGCAAGGTGGGCGACGAATATTTCATGACCAAAGGCCACTTTCATGCCGTGTTGGAAACAGCTGAAATCTACTATTGCCTGCGCGGCCAAGGCTATATGTTGATGGAAACGCCGCAAGGTGACTGGGCACTGGAGGAGCTGCTGCCCGGCAATGTGCTTTATATCCCGCCTTATTGGTCGCATCGTTCCATTAACACGGGTGATGAAAAATTAGTGACCTTCTTCGCCTATCCCGGCCACGCTGGCCATGATTACGCCACCATCGAGCGTTTCGGTTTCCGCAAGCGCGTTGTTGCGCGCAATGGCAAACCGACCGTTGTGGATAATCCGCTTTGGCGTCCTCCGGAGGAGCGGTGAAAATGGAACTCAAATCCTGTCGTGTGCTGGTCACGCCCCGTTCGTATGGCCTGAACGATCCACGCCTGCGCAGCGTCCTGGAGGAGGCGGTCGGTGAGGTGATCTACCGGGGTCGCATCCACACCTCCAAGGAGCTGCAGGAGCTCCTGCCCGGCTGCCATGGATTCATCGCTGGCCTGGACGAGATCGACCGAGCGGCCATAGAAGTGGCAACAGAGCTGAAGGTCATCGCCCGTTATGGTGTAGGGGTAGACAACGTCGATCTGGCCGCCGCACGCGAGAGAGGCATCGTGGTGACCAACACTCCGGGTGCCAACGCCGGCGCTGTCGCCGAGCTGACCATCGGATTCATGTTGGCCCTGGCGCGTTCGATCCCTCAAGCCAACGCCGCCCTTCGAGCCGGCACTGCCACCCGCGCGGAGGGTTTCTCTCTGGAGGGGAAGACGGTCGGCTTGTTGGGTTTGGGGGCCATCGGCAAACAGGTGGCACGCCGATTGCAAGCATTCGGATGCACCGTGTTGGCATATGATCCTGTGCCCGATAGGAGCTTTGCAGAGCGCTACGGAGTTACGCTGTGCTCTCAGGATGAGGTGGTGGCACAATCCGATTTCCTGTCATTGCACCTGCCGGCATCACCCGAGACATATGGCATGGTGAACGCCGCTTTTCTGGCACGGATGAAGCCGGGTGCCTTCCTAATCAACACGGCACGCGGTGAGCTGATCGACGAGGTGGCGCTGTTGGAAGCACTGCGCAGCGGCTATGTGCGCGGAGCGGCACTGGACGTTTTCACCACTGAGCCACCTCCGCCCGATCACCCGCTTCTGGCGCTGCCTCAGGTGATCGCCACCCCACACATCGGCGCACATGCGGATGGTGCGATGAACATGATGGGTTGGATGGCGCTGCAGGATTGCCTGGCTGTCCTACGCGGTGAGGAACCGGCCCATCGTGTCGTCTAAATCTTTTAGCGATACCGCTTGCTGTTGTGCCAAAACCTCTTCGCGCAATACACGACGCAACACCTTGCCGGCAGGGGATAGGGGCAGAGATTCGCGGAAGTACACTGCGCGCGGCACTTTGTACGGCGCGAGTTGAGCGCGACAATATTCGCGCAATTCAGCTGCAGTGGCCTGTTCGCCTGGCTTGAGCACTACGTAGGCGGCCACCTTCTCGCCGCGTAGTACGTCGGGCAATCCGATCACAGCGACTTCATGCACTTTAGGGTGTTGGCGCAACACATCCTCAACTTCGCGCGGGTATACATTCAGGCCGCCGGTGACGATGAGATCTTTCTTGCGATCCACGATGTAAAAATAGCCGTCCTCATCCATGCGGGCGAGGTCGCCAGTGCGCAGCCACCCATCCACCAGCACTTGCGCTGTCTCCTCGGGATGGTTCCAATAGCCTAGCATCACTTGAGGGCCTTTGATCCATAACTCGCCCACCTCACCCGGCGGCAGCTCGCGTGTACCCGTCTCCGCGTCCATGATCTTGGCATCGGTGCCCAGGATAGGGACGCCTACACTGCCATATTTGCGCAGGCCGCGACGCGGATTGACATGGGTCACCGAAGAAGTCTCAGACAGCCCATACGCCTCCATGATGCGGGCGCCTGTCTTTGCTTCGAAGGAGTGGATCACTTCTACCGGCAAGGGTGCCCCGCCGCTGAAACAGCCCTTGATGCAGGTGAGGTCGATGCGCTCGATGCCGGGATAACGGTCTACCGCCACAAACAGCGGGGGCACACCCAGGAAGAAGGTAGGGCGCTCATCTCGAATGGCCTCAACCAACATCTTAATATCCAGGCGTGGTAGCAGCACGATGGTCGCGGCCAGGTGGATGCCCAGGTTCATCACACCATTCATGCCATACACGTGGAAGAGGGGCAAGATGCCCACCACACGATCCTGCCCCTCAGTGTGGCCTTGCATCAGGAACGTGCGGATCTGATACACGTTCGCCACCAGGTTGCGGTGCGTCAGCATAGCCCCTTTGGGCAGTCCAGTGGTGCCACCGGTGAATTGCAGGCAGGCAAGATCATCGGGTGATAAAGGAATAGAGGGCAGGTAGTCGTCCCGACATGCCAACAACGCACGGAACGGGATGACCCCTTCTCCATAGGGAATGCATCCCCTCTTCCCCTGGCGGCGTAATCGCAATGAGAACAGGACGTTCTTGGGAAATGGCAGAAAATCTTGGATGCCAGTGACAATGACATGCTTGAGAGGCAGTCGTGCACGCACTGTGGCGACCCGCGGCCAGAGCATATCAAGCACCACAGCCATCTCCGTGCCGGCCTCACCCCACTGATGTTCCAGCTCCCGCTCGGTGTAGAGTGGGTTGGTGAGGACGGCCACGGCGCCGATGGACAGGGCCGCATAGTATGCGATCACCGTTTGGGGGCAATTGGGCAGCATGATCGCCACGCGATCCCCTTTGCGCACGCCGAGCTGATACAGCTCGCACGCCACACGTTCCACCATGCGCTGCAATTGGGCGTAAGTGATGCGCCGCCCCAGGAAGACTAACGCTTCATGGTGGGGAAAGCGACGTGCCGAGGTCCGCAAAAAGTCGGGAATCGTGACCGGGTCGTACCTCAGGGTACGCGGCACGCCCTCATCATAGAAGCGCAACCAAGGCCGTTGCAAGGTTTCCATCAGGGATTACTCAGTACCAGGTGAATTCAAACCATTGGCCTTCCACAATGGTGATGGTTGCCTCACCTTGCGAGGGCACACCTGCAATCGAGGCTTTCAGAATGTGTTCGCCCGGATCCAGATAGATGGGCTTTCCTCGAAAACACTGTTCGCCGGTCTTGGGCGCCAACTCTTGAAAGATGGCATCTGGAATGACGTCCACCGTCACCACGTCGCCCCGACAGTTGAGCATCACCAGCCCACCCTTGCCAGCCGGTATGGCGGGTTGGACGCTCTTGGGAGTCGGTGTCGCTCGCGCTCGGGTGGGGACCGGTGTTGGCTTGGGGGGAGATTCGTCGGTCTCGCCGCTGAGCACTCCACGCGCCGCATCCGGCGACCAGCGAAAGCTGCGCACAACATCCAGCAAAGCGTCCTCCCAATCCGGCCACTCGGCCAACGGGACGCGCGCTGTCAATATGGCTAACACCCCGGACGCCTCCTCCGTGTAGAAGAGCATCCGCCTGTACTCATATTTGGACTCAGCCTCAACATAAACCCAATGCTGCCCACGCTTCCCCTTCTCCCGATAGACCTCGACAGCATCCGCTCCCACCTGCTCTACCATACTCTCAATCATCGCGTCAAGCACTTCCTCCCAGCGGGCATCGGAGAACGCTTTCTCCGCTATGATCTGGAAGTACACACCCACAAGATAGTCTAAGTCGCCTCCTATCGAAGCGCCATAGACATATCCCTCATCCTCCACATAAGGCCCATCCGACACGTCGAAGACTGCCGGATAGGTGAGCTCAAACACGCCATTGGGATCCTCGAAGGTGACCGTCTCATCACCCGGTAGCGTGGCCTCGGTAGACTCTTCGATGATCACATCCTCAGCAGGTTCCTCCGGGGTGACTTCCTCCTCCGGGGTCTCTTCGGGTGCGATGACATCCACTTCCTCGGTCACCTCCTCGGTGAGCGTCGGCTCTTCAGTTGGTTCGTGAAGGAGGGATTCGATGATGGCCTCCGGAGAGATTTCGCCGACTTCCTCTTCGGGGGTTTCCTCAGGGAGCGTGGTTGCTTCCTCTGTCGGAGCGGTCACCGTGGGAGACTCCTCAGTAACGGAGGGTTCCTCGACGGGCACTGGCTCGGTTGGTGGAGCCACGCCGCCGAACTGAGCGCGTACCACTTCCGGAGACCACTCCAAACTTTCCAATGCTTCCAAGAAGAGCGTGCGACGCGCCGTCCAGTCCTCCGATGGGGTCACCACGGCAGTGATGGCCAAAATGCCAGCCGCTTCCTGGACGAAGAGAGCACTATAGAGTAGCTCCTCAGAGGATTCAGCTTCCTCATACTCGCCTTCCCAGTAAATCTGATGGGCACCTGACTCGCCAACTTCACGCTTCACTTCACCAAAGAGAGGGTCGTCAAAACGGCCGCCCAACCGGCGCATAAGCCCTTGCGGACCCATTGCAGAAAGGAGCACCCGCCATTCGCCATCGCTCAAGTCGGTTTCGGATAGCACTAGGAAACCGACTGCTAAGGTGGTGCTTGCGGCCTCGTTGGTGAACGTGTATCCATAGATGTCGGGAGCGTCAAGCGAACGAATGCGACTCAGATCAGCCGGGTAACGCACGCTGAAAGCACCGGCCGCCTCGTCAAAACGAGCCAGACGTTGGCTTGGCGGAGTTGGTGCGGGTTGAGGTGCCAGGGGAACGACCGAAGTCTCCCATGCCCTGGCAGGATGGAGCACCGCTTCGGCGGCATATATGACCGATGAGAAGTTCTCCAAGTGGAAGCCGCTGAACAGTACCAGGACCAGAAGGCCGATCACCGCGATTTTCAGATTGTGTTTCATAGCAACCCTCCTGCGATTGCACGCAGCAAACCCTATGTGGCACATTCGCCTTGTGCCAGTTCACTCAGTCGGCTCAATGATAAAAGTGCCCTGCTGGACAAACTGATTGTCCACGTACATCTCGATCTTAAACTCTCCCGGGGTGAATTGATACAAATTGGTATACGATAGGCTGAAGGGCTTTTCGGCGCTGCCCGACTCACCCAAAGACCATTGCTCGATCAGTCGCCAAGAAGGGTCTTCCCAACCGTCATGATAAAGCTTCCACAGCACTTCCTGTCCATCTCGCATACCTGAGTAGTCGAACAGAGCAAGCACCTTGTCAGTACCCTGTGGAAAGGCAGTTGCAATCGTGCGCCCAATCAGGTTACCTTCCTCATCATATGTTGGGATGGCGAACTCAAAGGGGGAGATGGAGGCCGTCACCGCTGCAGTGGAGGGCTTACCGCTGTATTCGAGTGCCGTGGTGAAGCTTTTCAGCCGTCTGACGATCTCTTCCGCAGCGGCCTCAACGGCTTGAGGATTCACCACTTTATCTCGGGGCGGTGCCTCTGTCCAGGGACGTGGTGCGTTCCGCAGTCTCTCCAGCAAGCCTTCCAGATCGCGTGCTGCGGCATCCATATAAGTCCACAGCGATGCAGGGGGCTTGCCGCCCTTTTCCACAGCTTGAGCTACCTGTTGTGCGGTAACCTCCATCGTTTTGGCGTACTCAGTGCGGGCACGCTCGACATCCCCCTTTGCCAGCCAGGCGATCGCCACATTGAAGCGCACCCCTACTTGGGCGGGATCCAGCTCGACAGCGTGTTGGCTAGTGGCGATTGACTCATCGAAGCGACCGAGAAGGTAATACGTCCAACCCAGGTTCCACGCAACATTCACGTCGTCGCGCCCAGCAGCCTGGGCTGCTAAATAGTCCTGCACTGCGCTCTCGTAGTCACCCATGTCATAAAGGACGTTTGCTCGCTCATAGTAGGCGTTCGCGTAGAAAGGGGTCTCTTGCAGGGCACGAGTGAAAGCATCGCGCGCCTGCTCCAGCGCGCGCTGGTGGGCATAGCCAACTCCCTGGGCAAACGATTGGATTGCCTGCCCCGACACACTGCGAATCGGGGACAACGTGATCACCAGAATCCAGACGAAGGTGAGTCCGGTGATCAGCAATCCAACACCGACGAAGAGCCAGCGAATCCAACCGGCAACTGTGGTCGCCAGGCCAAAGAGAAACAGACTGACGGCTAACAGAGCCAGATGGGTGACATAGGCGTTCGCTTTTGCTGTCCAGGCATTGTTGAGCGCTGCGGCAACGGCATAACGCTCGGCGAGCGCCGTTGCCTCTATCAGATAGGTGTCTGCTTCGTAACGTTCGACGTTGGGGGATGTATTACTTTGGGTATCGAAGTACGGGGGCGCGAGCAGAGGGCTCAGCTCGGCAATGCGTGTACGCAATGCCCGATAGCGCGCCGCGGCTGCTGGGTCGTCAAAACGGTCAGCCAACAGGGCCTGGACGTCCAGCTCTTCGTACAGCTGGTAAGCATGCCAGGCATAATCCATGTTGGCCTGGCCGGTGACGCGACGGCCCATCGCCTGGATGGCATAGCTCTGGGCATCTCGGCCCATCTGGCCGGCGCGCGCGGAGGCATTGGTCTGCAACAGGGTGATGATAGCTGCCAGGACCGTGACCGAGGTGATGATGGCCACGACAAGGCGCTCGAACGGGTCGCCGTGGAACATGGTTTCCATCCACGAGCGTGGCCTCTGTTCGTCCACCAGGGGTTTAACCTCCTCCGCGATGCACCAGCTCTTCCAGCACCGCTGCCGCAATACCCACGAGCATCAGGCCTCCACCTCCCACTGCCAGCACATAGCGCAATGCATGGCGCAACCCTTGTGCCAAGGTGAAAAACCATACGGCCGCGGTCAGCAGAATAATGATGATGAGCAAACGGCTGACCTTACTGCGCAGCAAATTTGCCGCAGCAAAGTGAGGCTGAGGGTCGAGATCTTTCTTCATAGCCGCTTCTGCCCACGCCTCACCCAGTTCGCGCTCTGGGTCATATCGACCGTCCCGGTTGAGATAGCGTGCCGGGAAGAACCTGTTGACAGCCACCGCCATTGCCCATGCCGTCTGCATAGCTTGGCCCAGTGCTTCGGATTGGGTTTCATCGCTGGTTTGTTCCCAATCCTTTGCGACCAGATCGCCTAACACATTGTAGCGCGTATAGGCTGCGTATGCCCGATAATTCCGGTACATGGTGAGGGTGTTAAGCGCTTCGGTCTCTTCGGCGCTGAGTGAAGCAGCAAGACCGTAGAAGTCTTCGTCGCCGGCTGCCGTGCTGATCAAAGCAGCGCGTGTCCCCAGCGCAGCACCCAGCAGAGTCACCAGGGCAATCAAGATGGCCATCATCGTCTGGAAACGGCTGGACTGTTCGGTCTCAGGGGACGTAGACATAGGGGTGTACCTTTCTTCACACCGAATGTGCCGTCGCAGCGAGACGGATGTTCCGTCACCCGCAATCTCCCGTGTCAAAGACCTCTGTATCACCTCTAGTATATCATCAAAATCAAAATTCTGCAATGGAAGTTCGAGACCCTTCTTCCGGACATTTAGATTTTCATAGAAAATTGGGTTGGTAAGGGTTGTCTCAAACGTTTTCGAACATTCTCACTTTTCTACGCGATAACTTGCGCTATAATATTTATGAGAGGACACACAATGCTTCGTCGCCGCACTGAATGGTGAACTCCCGCAGACGTTGTGGGAGATGGCAGATCGCCAGGAGTGCGAGGATGCGAATCGGCAGTCTGGAAAGGCTGTCCCATACGTGGCGACGGATACGAGGCTGGGTTCCAATCGGGCTTGGCCTGATAGGGGTGCTCAGCTGTGCTTGGCTTGCTCATACAAATATCATCGACAATCTCTCACTGTTTCGATCGCCTGAAGTAATACCGATCCCCAACATCTTTGGTGGACCAACCACTCTGGTGAGCATCGGCGCATATGTGCTCGCCGGACTGGTGGGCTGGGCACTGGCACACAAGGCAGCGCACACATCACCCTCCTCCCAGGATGCCCCAGACGAGCGAGGAAACGCCTCCCATGTCATGCAAGATCTCCAGGAGCTCCTGCCTTCTACTGAACTGCGGGATCTGCCCCACGTTGCAGCATACGCGGAGCGGATGCGTGCCCGATTGGAATCCAGCCGTGAGGACCGCCATCTATGGGAAGAGGTGATCGAAGAGATCGTCGAGGAGCGCACGAGTGAGCTGGTCGCCCTGTATGAGCAATTGCGCCGCAAAGATGAGCTGTCGAAACGTTTGTTGGGCAAAGTGCTGACAGCTCAAGAGCAAGAACGTGCTCGTCTGGCACGCGAATTGCACGACGAAATCGGTCAGGCACTGACCGCCATTATTATGACCACGACAGTGGTGGAAAACAGCTTGCCCCCTGAATTCGTCAGCGGACGAGAAAAGTTGGCCAACGTCCGCAACATTGCCAGTCAGGCGCTCAACGACTTGCGCGGCCTGATTTTCGACCTGCGTCCGGAAGTCCTGGACGATCTTGGCCTTGCGCTTGCCTTGCGCGCCCAGACCAAGAAGCATCTGGAACCGCTTGGAATCCAGGTGGAATTGCGCGCCAGTGGCCTGCGTGATAACCTTCCGCATGAAGTGGAGACAGCAGTGTTTCGTGTGGTACAGGAGGCGATCACCAACATCGCGCGTCATTCCCACGCAACCCAGGCAAGCATCTCGTTGACCAAGCAGGAAGGACGCCTCTTGGTCCGAGTGCGTGATAACGGTCAAGGATTCGACCTGGCCCAAGTGATGAATGGTCCGCGCCAGGCCTGGGGTCTGCTGGGCATGGAAGAACGCGTTACCTTGCTGGGCGGCAAGTTTTATATCAGCACACGTCCGGGGGCAGGCACTCTGTTGCTAGCCGAGATCCCATTGGACGGAGACTGGAACTCGACGTCCGCAAGGGGTGGAGGGCAAGGCCATGGGCAGAATACGCGTGCTAATCGCTGACGATCATTCCCTGGTACGAGCTGGCATTCGCCTGCTACTAGAGGGACATCCCGACATCGAGGTGGTCGGTGAGGCAGGCAGTGGCTGTGATGTCGTCGAACAAGCTTCGCGCCTCCAACCGGATGTGGTGTTAATGGACATCGCTATGGGAGATGTCAGTGGTATGGAAGCCACCCAGCAGATCAAAGAACGTGTGCCCCACGTGCGCATCTTGGCGCTGACAATGCACGACCGTGAGGAATACTTTTTCGCCATGTTGCAAGCAGGTGCACAGGGTTATGTGCTCAAGGAGAGCGACCCAGAGGAGTTATTAAGAGCCATCCGTGCAGTCTATCGTGGCGAAGCCTATCTTTCCCCAGCTGTGACCAAGGCGGTACTGAGCGACTATTTGTCCCATTCTGCCAGCCAGAACCGCTCTGATTACGAGGAGCTCAGTGTGCGCGAGAAGGAAATTCTGCGGTTGGTGGCCGAGGGTTATACGACACGTGAGATCGGGGAGCTCCTTTGCCTTAGCGAAAAGACGGTCGAGAAGTACCGCGCCGCTATCATGCACAAATTAGGTCTCCAGAGTCTGTCCCAGCTGATCAAATACGCAATCCGCAAAGGATTGATCGAAGTAGATAGCTGAAATCTCCTTTCCCATCTCTACATTTCGGAGGAACTATGCGAATCGGCATCGTAGGCGCTGGCTTCGTAGGCGCTACCACAGCATACGCGCTTGTCATGCGCGGGATCGGCCGCGAGATCATCCTGGTAGACAAGAACGAGATGCGGGCACAAGCGGAGGCGGACGATGTTCTCCACGCAGTGCCCTTTGCACACGCCTTGCAGGTGCGACGAGGCAGCTATCGCGATCTCGCCGGCAGCCAGGTGGTGATCCTGAGCGCAGGGGTCAACCAACAACCCGGAGAGACGCGCTTGCAGCTGCTGGAACGCAATGCGGCGGTCTTCCGTGAGATTGTGCCCCAGGTGTTACGTTGGGCACCCGAAGCGGTGCTCGTGGTAGCCACCAATCCGGTGGACATCATGACTCATCTGGCAGCGTATTATGCCGCGGAGCACAACGTACCATCCGGTCGCGTGCTGGGTTCGGGAACGATGCTGGACACAGCGCGTTTTCGCGCCTTGCTCGGGCGCGAACTGGGGGTAGATGCGCAACACGTGCACGGGTATGTGGTCGGCGAACACGGCGATTCAGAGGTGCTGACCTGGTCGATGGTCAACATAGGAGGTGCCTCTCTAGAGACCTTCTGCCGCGAGCGTGGCATCTGCTTTGACGCTGAGAAACGTCAGGCGATTGATGACGCCGTGCGCAGCGCGGCCTATCATATCATCGCCGGTAAGGGAGCCACCTATTACGGCATTGGAGCCGCCCTGGCGCGTCTCGTCCACGCCATCCTCCACGATCAACGCGCCGTGCTCACAGTCTGTACACCGCTGCAACGGGTGGAAGATGTACAGGATATCACCCTTTCGGTGCCCCACCTCGTAGGAGGCGACGGAATCATTGCGCGATTGCCCTTAGAGCTCGATGCGCTAGAGAGAAAAGCGCTGCGTAACAGTGCGCTGCTGATCCGTACTGTGTTGGATCAACTGGCGGGAGCGCTGTGACCACGTAACTCGTCTCTGGAGAAACGATATGTCATCAAATGATCTGGTGCTGGTAACAGGGGCAACAGGATACGTAGGCGGGCGCTTAGTGCCGCGCCTTTTAGAGGCAGGATATCGGGTCCGTTGCTTGGTGCGTGATCCAGGTCGCTTGCAAGGCCGATCTTGGGTGGATCGGGTGGAAGTTGTCCAGGGCGATGTGCTGTCGTCTGATAGATTGAGCGAGGCATTGCGAGGGGTTACAGCAGCCTACTACCTGGTACATAGCATGTCAGGTGCCCCAGATTTTTATAAGCGCGACCTTGTTGCGGCAAACAATTTCGCCCGAGCAGCACACGATGCCAGTGTGCAGCGGATTATTTATCTGGGAGGATTGGGAGACCCCACTGCAGATCTTTCACCGCACCTGCGCTCGCGCCAAGAAACGGGCCGCGTCCTGAGCTCCTACGGTGTGCCGGTCACTGAATTCCGTGCCGCGATTATCGTGGGCGCGGGCAGCGCCTCGTTCGAGATGGTCCGTTATCTCACGGAACGTTTACCGGTTATGATTTGCCCGCGCTGGGTCTATACCCGCGTACAACCGATCTCGATCGACGAAATACTCCAATATTTAGTGGATGCCCTCCGTACACCGCAGAGTGTTGGACGCATCCTCGAGATCGGAGGAGCGGATGTGCTCACTTATGGGGACATGATGCTGGGCTATGCGCGTGTGCGCGGACTACGACGCTACCTGATACCAGTGCCAGTGTTGACGCCGAGCCTTTCCTCTTACTGGGTGCACTGGGTGACACCCATTCCGGCCGATATTGCCCGGCCCTTGATAGAAGGCCTGCGCAACGAGGTCATCGTGCGTGATGACACGGCACGCAGACTGTTTCCGCATATCGAACCTGTGGACTATTTGACCGCGGTGCGCAGGGCGCTGGCCAGTTTAAACGCGGGAGAGGTGGAAACGGCGTGGAGCGATGCCCTGGTGAACAGCTGCGGAGACATCACCCCTTTGGTGCTCGAGACGCGCGAAGGGATGATCATCGAACAGCGGCGCTTGTTGGTGCCGGCAACGCCTGAAGCAGCGTACCATGCTTTTACCTCCCTAGGGGGCGAACGGGGATGGCTTTATGCCGATTGGGCATGGCATCTACGGGGCGCAGTCGACCGCCTCATAGGGGGCGTCGGATTACGGCGGGGGCGGCGACATCCCTATGAAGTCCGTCCGGGCGATGCGCTCGATTTCTGGCGTGTCGAAGTGGTCGAACCAGGACGCCTGTTGCGGCTACGCGCCGAAATGAAACTGCCCGGCGATGCCTGGCTACAGTACGAGGCGCTGCCCCAGTCGGATGGCAGGACATTACTGGTGCAGACAGCATTCTTTGCGCCCAAGGGATTATTGGGTTTCCTCTATTGGTATGGATTGCTACCCGCGCATCGGCTGATCTTCACCGGCTTACTGCGCAGCGTAGCGCGACTGGCGCAAGAATATGCTCAACAGTCCACTCACAGCCATCGAAACCATCGCCAAAAAGGCTAATATGGTCCCCAATCGAAAAGAAAGGGGCTGATAAACGAAGCGCACACGATGCTCACCGGTTGGAATGCGAACGGCGCGCGCAATATAATTGGCACGATAAATGGGTGTGGGAACCCTATCCACGGTCGCCTCCCAACCGGGATACCAGGTATCGAGCAAAACCAAATATCCATCTGAGCTGGTGTGTACATCGAGCTCAACGATTTGAGGATCATCGAGGATAAAACGCACCTCGCCTGTTGCACCGAGCACATCTTCGCTCTTCTTTATGCCATCTCCGTCGGCCACTTCTAACACCACTGTCTGGCGCGGGTCAATCGACAGATCGGTGAACTTCTTCAAAGCTGATTCACCGTCAGGAACTGCCACCACCCGATGCACGATAAACGCACGCGGCAGTGGGGTACGATTCTCATATACGACCGAGCTCTCATCCTGATAAACGCGGTCAAAAACGCTTTCGACATCAGCCCCCATGCGTCCCTCGGTGAGAATGTATCGGACGCCCAAGAGTTGTACCTGCTGAAGCGGATGTGCTTTGCGCAAGAAAGCGTCCATGCGCTTCAGCATTAAGGGTGATCCATGCCCTCCTGCACTGCGCACGCGATAGGCCGAAGGGAAGTACTGGCCCAAATTCCGCACGGCGGCTATTTCGCTGCCCATTCCAAGAGGCCATACGCGGCTATTATGTTCATCTAAATGCCCCAGCACGTAGCGTGCACCACTCGACAATGAGTGCCACCAGTCCTCTGATCGAATCGGGTTTATGGCAGTGCCGCCGGCAACAACCAGATCGAGCGAAACCACTGCGATGACCCCAATGGCGAACATCCGTCGTGAAAGGATACGAAAAGCATATCCGGTAAACAGTACCCACCCGTTGAGCAGGTTAAATGCCAATAGGACGCTCGGAACCGTCAAAGGCGACAGCCAGCGCAACAACAGGCGCTCGGTCTGATAAACAGGTTGGATGGCAAAGCCCACTTCCAAGAAACGCAAGGTCAGCTTTTGCCCCAGTCCACTCCAGTTCGACTCCACCCAAGCGTACAAGGAGGCGCGAAAAACGTATATGAACATAAGTCCCAATCCGAGTATGAAAAAGCACCCCGTGCAGAGCAGCCACAAACGGCGTGAAAGGCCTTTTTCCAGGAGAGATTGGAAGCCGTATCCTGCCAAAATCGCCAAGGCCAAGTTGACGGCCATCAGCCACCGGGCTGGAATGCGGAAAAGCGGGAGAACCGGCAGATACTGGACGAACCATCGATACAGGGGTGTATAGCTCCCGAGCGCCAATAACACAGCGCTGGTCAAAAGTATCCAGAAGAAGGGAGTATCGCGAGATATCCGCCCTCTCCATGCTAGGAATGCACAAACCAATGGTAAGAAACCCACGTAGATGAAATCCTCTCCAAAGGGATCGCCTCCCTTGAAACCGATCACGTTATTGCCGAAAGCGCTCGGCAATAACAGGTTCACCCCCATGATCGGTGGCCAAGAGTTCTTCGTCATAAACTTAAGACCGCGCTCCTGTGCCCGCATAGAGAGCTGCTGAAGCTCCCACGTCGGAAGCCATTGGGGCGCGCTGAGCAACAACCCGCTGACCATCATGACCAGGATGCAAAGACTTGGTTGCGCCGCATACCAGACAGCTCTGAGTCCAGAGAGCTTTGTGTCCTTTGGGCCGGCTCGGCGAAGTGTCTTAAAGCCATCGATGATGAAACGATAGAACATGTAGGCGGTGAGGATTATAAACGTGTACACGACGATCTGCGGCTGCGCTGTGAAGCATTGCAGCGCCAGAGGCAGCCCGGCCAACTGCGCCAGCACCCAATTCCTGCGGCGAGCCACCAGCACCGCCATACTCAGGATAAGAGGCAACCAGACAATGCCAGTCATAATGTTGAGGTTGCCCACCTGAGCCATCAAAACGCCACCCAAGCCGAAGGATAACGCTGCCAGAGTTGCCGACGTCCCGCTCAACCCGATCACATGGGCCAGGAAATAGGTAAAGAACGCGGCCAGCACATAGTGCAACACAATAAAGAGCGAAAGCTCTAGCGAATGGGGCAATGGACTGAGAAAGAGCGCGTTCAAAGGATACAGAGGCCCCACCTGTCCTTCGGCTAACAATGGAGTCCCGGCGTGCTGATACGGATTCCACAAGGGCACTCGTCCGGCCTGCCATTCCTCAGCCACCAAGATACGGTAGGGATAATGGATGGAGGTGATATCGGAACGCCACAACGTTTGGGCACCGAAAAAGAGCTCGCAAAACGAGGCCGCCGGCAAGAGCACAAACAATGCGATTGAGACAAAGTGACCGTGCCAGCTGATGTGCTGAAGAAGACGGGCGATGGGCTTCAATTTTTCAGTAAGTCTACGAAGATGCTAATGGACTGTTACAATCTGCCCTGATGGCTCCTCCTCGTTGAGTCACCATCAGGGCATAGTAACTGTGTTCCAAATAGACATGTGCTATGGAGGAAAGGATTGGATGCCAAATTTCTAGAACACCGGCTATTCGGCGCTGCTTTTTGCCTCAGCAGCACTGGTGACTGTCTCGGCGGTGTGGCCCACAAAGGGGCGCAACAAATTGGTAAATTCCATGGGCAACACGAACTTGGTGGCCGGGCCGCTGCCCAAGGTCTTGAGCGTTTCCAGATATTGCAAGCTCATCGTCTTGCCATCGATCGTGCGCGCCACCGAGTAGATTTTCTCCAGTGCCAGTGAGAATCCCTCCGCTCGTAAGATGGCGGCCTGGCGGTCGCCCTCGGCGCGCAGGATGGTAGCTTGGCGCTCGCCCTCAGCTACCTTGATCGCCGCCTCGCGCTGACCATCCGCTTGTGTGACAATGGCACGCCGCTCACGTTCGGCAGCGAGCTGTCGGTTCATTGCCGCTTGCACTTCCTTCGGCGGCAGGATCTCACGGATTTCCACTGTGGTGACCTTGACTCCCCACCGCTCCGTCACCTCATCCAGTTTGACGCGCAACACCTGGTTGATCTGCTCGCGCTTGGCTAGCACATCGTCCAGCATAATGTCACCGATCACAGCGCGCAACGTGGTGGTGGCGATCCCTTGTGATGCACCGGCGAAGTTGCTCACTTGAATGACGCTGCTCAGCGGATCCACCACCTTCCAGTAGATCAGAAAATCAATGTCAATGGGAGCATTATCTTTCGTGATGCACGTTTGCTTGGGCACCTCCAGATAGACCTCGCGCAAATCCACCCATACCGGGCGGTCCACAAAGGGGATCAGCAGCACAATGCCGGGCCCCTTTGGTCCAATGGCACGCCCCAAACGGAAGACCACCAGACGCTGATATTCTCGCACAATCTTGACGGCTGAAGTGATCAACCAGATTGCTACGATGACGATAACCAGAATCAAGAAGAGGTTCATGCTGTTTCGCTCCTTTCGTCTCGTGCTCCACTTGTTGCTTGTTGCCTACGTACCTTAACTCGCAATCCTTCATGGCCTACCACAACCACCTCATCGCCGGCATGGACGTCCCCCTCTACCACGATCGCCGTCCATTGCTCACCAGCGGCTTGGATCACCCCCTGCGGCTTCAAATCGGACACAGCAATGCCGGTGCTGCCGACCGGCAAGTTGATCCGCATCGCACTGGGTCGCAACTGCGCCCGTACTCCGGCAGCCAGAACGGTGGTGAAGAACAGCACCAACATAGCAGTCATACCGATCAGCAGCCACGGGCTCACCGAGAGCTGGGGCATAGACGGCTCAGGCGGTGTGAAGGGGCTGAACAGAAACAGCGAGCCGATGATAAAGGCGATAACCCCTGCAATCGTGAGTCCAAAACCGGCCACCATAAGATCCAGCACAAAGAAGATGATCGCTAGAATAATGAGCGCTACACCTCCATAATTAACTGGGAGGCTGCCGAAGGCAACAAAGGCCAACACTAAGCAGATGGCGCCCACGACTCCGGGGATGATAGCACCTGGATTCCAGAATTCGGCGACCAGGGCGATTGTGCCCAGCGAGAGCAACACATAGGCAATGTTCGGATCTACGATGCCGTGCGTGATCACTTGCAACCAGTTCATGTTACGTTCCACTATGGGAACACCCGCCGTATGGAGTGTGATCTGCACACCTGCCACCTCAACCGTGCGCCCTTCCAAAGCTGCCAGCAAAGCTTTCAGATCAACAGCAATCAGATCGATCAGGCGTTCTTCCAACGCCTGTTGAGCTGTAAGCGACTGGCTCTCGCGTACCAATCTTTCAGCCAAAGAGACGTTGCGGTTGCGCTGCTCGGCAATGGCGGCCAGATAGGCCACAGCATCATTGGTCACCTTGTCGGCCATAGTTTCCGGCATCTCGCCCTGTCCGATATCCACCGGGCGCGCGGCACCAATATTGGTGCCTGGCGCCATCGCAGCTACATGCGCTGCTGCCGTGATGAACACACCCGCGGAAGCCGCCCGCGCGCCGGAAGGTGCTACATAGACCACCACCGGTACCTTGGCATTCATAATGGTTTGCACGATGGTGCGCATCGCGGTATCCAATCCACCGGGTGTGTCCAGTTGGATAACCACCAATCGGGCACCCTCCTCAGTGGCTGTTTGCACCCCCTGCTCCACGTAGCCAGCCACGACCGGGTCGATCACGCCGGTGACCCTAAGCAGCACTACAGCGTCCGAGACACTTGACTGCGCCATACCCGGAGCCACAGCGACGAAGAGGATCAAGGCTAGCCAGCATCCTATAGCTGCCAACCGACTTTTCCTTTTGCTTAACCAGACGCTTGATATTCTCATCGCACCTCGTTTATCTTGGTGATCCCGCCCCGCCACGAAGCCGCCGCACAGGCAGTGCAAAGTGAAGCGTGCAAATTCACCGTCTGAGGGTGTTGAAAAACTCTTTAGTTACCCCGCTTTATTGGCCCATTTTCCTATGAAAATCTGATCGGTCAAGGGACTTTTTCAACACCCTCCCGTCTCATTCTCTCCTTACACCCCTACATCATAACACGAAGTGAAGAATATTGCCACCTCGCCATCACTTGTCATCTCTGCGGTCGCGCGCTCTATAAAAACGTGGACCAACTATCGCACAAGTCAGCAAACCGCAGATTAAAAGGGCTTCCTCTTTACGTAAACATGATGACAGATTACATTATGTATGGTATAATGAGAACAGCAATGGGTTGTCCGCCTCTGCTCAAGGTGCAGTGTATGCGACCGATTCCATCGGACATCACAGCGGAAAAAGGAGTACTGCAATGATCCGTACCAAAACTAGCCTCAAAGACAGAGGGCTGGAATTGCTGGGCATGGCTCGTCGGCAGCCGGTGTCTGAGATAGATGTACTCTCCCAACCGCGCAAAGAGATGACACGTGATGCACCCGTGCGGACACAAGACACGCGTGATCCCCTCAGCGAGAGCATTCGGGTGCGTTTCGATGGAGTGGAGCAAGATGAACGCTCCCCACGAGAGATCGATGAGATCGAGAAGCTATTGAGCGAAGAGGCGGATATGGCGGTAGGTGAGGAAGAAGAAACGACCGCCGAAACCCCACCTCCCTCTTCACCTGAAGTGACCACTCCTTTACCTGCTGAAGAGTGGATCGCTCCGGTGCCGGTGACAGCCATACGTCCATTGCCTCACCCACCGCCTGAGCTGCTCACACCCACAGAGCATGGCGTTTCCCCATCACCACGTGAAGATGCTGGACTGCCCGCGTCAGACCATAGTTCTGACCACGTCACCACACCGGAGATGCCCTTGCCCACACCTACGGTTCCCTCACCTGAAACATTATCAGCTCCACAGCACCCTGCCCCTCTCCCGGACCGATGGAGTGCTCTTGAGCAGGCGATCGAGGCAGCATACGAACGCATCCGCAGCGAACAGCCGAGTATCGGTCAAGAGGTCACCGATTGGTGTCACCGATTGCTGATGGAAGCTCGAACCATCATCACCCAGGGCAGGATAGAAGAGTTGCCGCGTGCCGAGTGGTGTGTCGAACAGGTACACACACGCCTCGATCGGGCACAAAACAGCGTGAGCAAGATATACACACCCGTCGCGCTTACCTTATGGGGGATCGGATGGTTCTTCGTGTCGGTGTATCTAGTTTTCGATCCCCTCTGGCTGCTCAGATGGATTGGGCTTAGCACAGCGCCCGACTTTTTCATCAACCCCACCATATTCCTGCGTGCGCTGGTGTTCGGAGGATTGGGCGGAGTAGCTGCCATCTTCTATCACGTGTTCAAATATGTGCGCGAGCGCAACTTCGACGACAAGCATACGCTTTCCTATCTGGGCAAGCCCTTTATGGGAATGATACTAGGTGCGATGGCTTACTTAGGGATGTTTGTCCTCATGCGCGTTTTGGGGATGAAACCGGTGGGATTACAGGTGAGCGATGCCGAACTGTTGACCCACGTATTCTATATGGCAGCACTCTATCTCCTTGCCATGGCGCTGGGCTTCAAGGAGAATCGTGTCTTCAATCTGTTCAACCACGCTGTCAAGGCAATGCTGGGCGGTGAGGTCAGAAGATCTCGGGCGGAGAGGATTTAAAAAAAAGCCACCACCAATGCATCCACGGGGGCATGAAGGCAGGTAGGTCATTCATCTCCGAAGAGGTGGTAACGGCAGGGGCTGTGCTCTCCTCTCGGATCGCCGCCTCAGCGGCAGGCGGATTCACGACGACAACCAGTGTCTCATTGGGACGCGTCCACTTGAGGCGCGTGTGTGCCATTTCTTCGATGTACGTATCGCTCTGCACATATTGCAAGCGGGCACGTAGCTTCTCTTGGATGAGCAACTGGCGGTTGATCTCATACTCTAACTGACGTACTTCCTGTTGCGCCCGGAAGAGAGTTGCTGCTCTTACACCAAAATCTATCATTAGAAACAGAGACGCAGCAACGACAGCCACGACAATGAGATACATTAACATAGATTGAGGCGTACGTGTTCTGCCTGTCTGCCTGATCATCGCCTGCCACCGTTATCGAGATAGAGCGGCACAACTGGGAGGGCCTACTGCGTCTAAGTTATGTCTATACTCATTATACACTCACTTGACCATAAAGTCAACCCTCAAATACTGAGGGTGTTGAAAAAGTCTTTAGTTACCCGCTTTATTGGCCCATTTTCCTATGAAAATTTGAGCGGTCAAGGGACTTTTTCAGCACCCTCTCACTCAGGTGAATTGACCGCCCACTCGATCTCAAGTACAATCTTGTAGGTACGTCTCATATTCCGCATTCTCTGACTGGAGCGCTTCGTGACACTCTGCGTTGTGGACGGTGCAGCTTAACAATGGCGATACCACTGCTCCTCGGGCTTGCTATTGTCCTCATAGCCGCCAAAGTGGGTGGCTGGCTGGTGCGCCGCTTGGGACAGCCAGCTGTGCTGGGTGAGCTGGCGGTTGGTCTGTTGTTAGGTCCTTCCGTCCTCAACGTATTTGGGATGGACTATTTTAAGAATGCTCATACGTTGGACGTCCTCCGCGAATTTGGCGAGCTGGGGGTCATCTTTCTGATGTTTGCCGCTGGATTGGAAATCCAGTTCGGCGACCTCTTGAGGACTGGCCGTGCCGCGGTGCTGGTCGGGTTCCTGGGTGTGGTCTTCCCCGTCGGCTTGGGCACATTGGCAGGACTCGAGTTTCATTATCCTCTGACCAGCGCTGAATTCATGGGGATCGTGCTGGCGGCGACCTCCGTGAGCATTTCGGCGCGAACGTTGATGGAGCTGGGACGGCTGCGCAGCCGCGAGGGCTTGACATTGCTCAGTGCGGCGGTGGTGGACGATATCCTGGCCATCCTCGTGCTCTCCATCTTTGTGGGGGTGGTCTTAGGCGGCGGTACTCAGCCCTGGCAGTTGGCTTGGATCGCCGTGCGTATGTTCTTGTTCTTGGCTGTGGCGTTCCTGGTTGGTCTGTGGGTGTTGCCACGCATTGTCGATTGGACCAGACGCCTGCCGATCAGTGAGCCCGTGCTCTCGGTGACGGTGGCAAGCGTCCTGCTCTTCGCGTGGGCGGCCGAGTATCTCGGAGGTATTGCGGCGATCACGGGGGCATTCGTGGCCGGTGTGGGATTGGCACGCAGCACACAACGTGCCGAGATCGAACGCGGCATCCACGCCCTGAATTATGCATTGTTCGTGCCGATCTTCTTGGTGGTGATCGGTCTGCGGGCCGATTTGCGTCAGCTTTCCGGAAGCGACATCGGATTGACTGCCTTGTTGTGTTTGGTCGCGATTGTCTCTAAAATCTTGGGATGTGGACTGGGTGCGCGACTGGGGGGTATGTCATGGCGCGAGTCGTTGCGCGTCGGCACGGGGATGATCTCGCGCGGAGAGGTTGGATTGATTGTGGCAGGTGTCGGCCTTGATGCACAACTGATACAGCCCAACCTGTTCACCAATGTGGTGGTCATGGTAATCGTGACGACACTGGTGACGCCCCCCCTGTTGCGTTTCGTTTTCTGTTGGGGAGAACCGCGTGAATGCCTGACCTAGTGGTTCTAGTGACAACCAAATGTGAGGCGATCGAAGCGGTGCTGAAGGCCTGGTTGGAGTGTGGCATCTCCGGTGCGACGATATTTGAGAGTCACGGTCTGGGACGTCACATCGCCAAGTTCGGCGTTTCGGATGATTTGCCGTTGATGCCTTCGCTGGCCAGCCTGATCCGCAAGGAGGAAGAGGCACAGCGTACCGTGTTCGTGGTGGTGCCGGATGGGTTCGATGTCGAAAAGCTGGTGACTGCCGCCGAAAAGGTGATCGGGCGGCTCGACGACCCACACACCGGCATCATGTTCACCGTTCCCGTGTCACGGACGTGGGGACTGCGGCGCATGGAACAACGTTAGAGACCGGGGCGAGGTAAGGAGACCGTATGCCACGCTTCTCGATACCGGATTACGCGGGTCTTTCGGTTCAGGAAGCGGTGGCGCTGCAGCAACGGTTGCGTCAGCAGGTCGTGTGTGACGACCGTTTCGAGGCTGTGCACTGCGTCGCCGGAGTCGATGTCAGTGTCGAACGTCAAGGTGACCTGGGGCACGCAGCGGTTGTCGTCTTGCATCTGCTGGACATGCAGGTTGAAGAGCAGGTAGTGGTCAGCGCTCCGGTACGATTTCCTTATGTGCCGGGGTTGCTCGGCTTCCGCGAGGTGCCCATCGTCCTGGAAGCGCTCAATCGTCTTCAGCGCTTGCCAGATGTGTTGTTGTGCGATGGACAGGGTACTGCTCATCCGCGTCGCTTCGGATTGGCGTGTCATCTGGGCCTATTGGCCGACATCCCGTCGATCGGAGTGGCGAAATCGCGCCTCTGTGGGCACCATGCGCCGGTGGCGGACGAGCGCGGCGCCTGGGTACCCCTTTACGACGGCGCTGAGGTGATCGGCGCCGTCCTGCGCTCGCGCCCGGGCACGAAACCGCTCTATGTATCACCCGGTCATCGCGTCAGTCTGAGGAGCGCCATCGAACTGGTGTTGCGCTGCGTCACGCATTATCGCCTGCCCGAACCGACACGCCTGGCACATCAACTGATCTCGACAGGGATGGGAAAAAACGTCACAGAGCCTTCAACCCCTCATCAGGCAACCCTTTGGGATTGGAATGATGGGAGCAACGTCCCTCAAGAATGAGAATGTCGTTCGGGTCAGGGTGCCTGCACCTGCCTCGGCTGGTGTGATCCTTTCCTATAAGTGCTCAGCGGCTTGCCGGCACTGTATGTACGCTTGCTCACCTGCGTGGAAGGCAGACTGGATCACGGAGTCCGATCTTTACCAGCTCCTCTCTTCCCTGACAGGCCATATCGTGCCCAGCCCGTGGGGGCGAGAGCGGGTCAGCCTGAGCCACGGTTTGCATTTCACGGGTGGCGAGCCCTTTCTGAACTTCAAGTTGCTGGTTTTGGCAGTGCAAATGGCCGCGGAGCTGGACATCCCGTCCACTTTTGTCGAGACGAACTGCTCCTGGTGCGTCAGTGATGCGGTCACCCGTGAACGATTGGAACACCTGCGACGGGCCGGCCTCAAGGGTATTATGATCTCGGTCAATCCCTTCTACGTTGAATACATCCCTTTCGAACGCACCGAGCGTTGTATCCGCATCAGCCAAGAGGTTTTCGGCCCTAATGTGATGATCTATCAGATAGAGTTCTACCGGCAGTTTAAGCGGTTAGGTCTACAGGGGAAGGTCTCGTTTGAGCGCTATCTGACATTAGCGGCAACATTGGGTGGAACCATCGCGGTTGAGATGTTCTTGATGGGGCGAGCCGCTCGTGCGCTCAAGCCGTACTACCGCAGCTATCCCGCATCGGTGTTCTTCGGCGAACCCTGTCAACCGCCGTTTCTGCGCGACTGGCACAACCATTTCGATAACTACGGCAATTTCATGCCGGGATTTTGTGGTGGCATTTCGCTGGGAAGCTGGCGTGAGCTCGACCGCCTCATTCGCGATGGCATAGACTTGCGCGAACACCCAGTGCTGCGCCACTTGATCGCGGAGGACATTCGCGCGCTGCTCGACTTTGCACGCGGTTACGGATACCAGGAGTCCCCCCAAGGCTATGTCTCCAAATGTGACCTCTGCTTGGACATTCGGTTGCATCTGGTAAAGCATGGCAATTTCCCAGAGCTCAGTCCTCTCGCCTTCTACGAACAGCTGGCGCTGGACGAGGGCTCTCCATCCGAAGGGCAGCGAGCGCGCGAAGAGGCGGTGTAAGCGTTCCAGATCTGTTCAGGGAGCTGATTTATAACAGGCACAAGAGGCCGGCAACGCCGATCAGCGCGGTGAAGGCACATACTTGGGGGATGCCCAGCAGAGGCAACAATAGGGTGGTGCCCAGTCCAGCTCCCAGCGCTCCACCCACCAGGTCGGCACCATAAAGCCAGCCAGCTGCACTGGCGGTATATTCTCCCAGGGCCAGCACGGCCAGGGGGAAAGCCGCTCCTGTGATGCAACCGGCTGCAGCAGCGAGCACCCCGAAGGCGACCGCGGGTATCTCATAGGGCAGCCATAGCAGCCCCACCAGTAGCCCGCTGAGCCCTATCACACCCATCTGTATCCCTATCAGCCCGAACCGCACAGAGCGAGCTGTCGCATTCTGTGCGGTTCCCGTTCGAGTGGTACCTCGCCTCTCCCAAAGCCTTGTCAGCCGATTGCCCAGGGCGCTGCCCGCTGCCAGGCCTGCCATAAACGCGGTCACCACCATTCCCACACTGGAGTATACCGTTCCATGCTCGGTCTGGAATGCGATCAAGATCACCACCTGTAACATCATGTGCGCCAGGCCGACGCCGGCAATTGCCACAGGCACCGCCCAATGCCGCCGGTAACGCGTCAGCAACACGATGAGAACCCACGGCAGCGATAGCCAGGCGAGGTTGATCAATCCGGCGCGTTCGAAGAGCTCCCCCACTGCGGGATAAAAACGAGACAGCCAGAGCGCCAGGTCGTAGTAATAACAGATGGGCACTAAATCCTCGTTTAAGCGCACTGTCCTCCCAGAAGCCAGCCGTTGCTGATCTGCGGTGAAACGGTCGTTCGAAAAAACGTACTCGATGTACGACGGCGTCACCTGGCGGGTCTGGATAGCACGCGCGATCAGCCTTTCGGACATCGCCGCAGCATTCATCGGGAACGAGCCTGGGGTAGCCAGGAAAAACAGGTGATCACCGCTGGTCAGGGCCAGCAATCTGGGAAAAGCGGTCTTAAGCGTCTCGTAAACGCTCAGATTGCGTCGCATCAGCTCAGGGCTCCAGTAATTCTCAGCAGATGGGAGACCGAGCGCAAACAGACCGTCCGGGCGAAGTGCCTGACGAACCTGAGCGAAGAACTCCCGAGTGTAGAAACGATTGAGCGACCCGGTGGTCGGAGGAGGCAGATCGAGGATGATCACATCGAAAGAATGCTTGGGAGCGTTGGCCACGTAATGGCGTCCATCCGATAGAATGACACGCACGCGTGGCTCTTCGAGCATCTTGGCTTCGGAGGGGGGCAGGTGCGCTCGCGCCATTGTGATGACCTGTGGATCTAACTCGACATAAGTAACATGTTGGATGGGGTGCTTTAATATCTCGCGCAGATTACCGGCTACACCACCACCGATCAGCAGCACGTGACGCGGATGGGGATGTGCCAGCAGAGGAAAATGAGCAACTTCTTCGGGGAAGGTGCTCTGCGTCTCAAACGAAAGGAGGCCGTTGGTGTAGAAGGCGCGTTGGCCATCGCGCGCTTGAACGGTCAGGCGACCGTAGGGTGATTCCGCATAGGACACCATGTCGTGCCATTGCCAGCTCAGTGTCCATCGGTCCAACGCAATTCCACCCGCCAAGGCGACTGCGCCCAGGGCGATGGCGAGGGGAAGAAACAGGGATCTGTGATGCTTTTGTCCGTCCCACATAAGGTGGGATGCGGATGTGAAGGCCAGCACACCGAGCGAGAGGATAACTTGGAAGACGCTCAGCAGGTGGATGAAGACAAAGCTGACCAGCAAGCCGCCCACAACGGCGCCGCAGCTTTCGAAAAAATAGGCCTGGCCGGCTGTTCCATGACGCTCGAGCATCAATCGGGTGCCCAAGGTGAATAGGAGGCCAGCAAGCGGACAGAAGAATGTCGGGATGAGCACGACCGTCAGCACTGTGTTACCGAAATCGACGTAAGCTCCCGGTGTGGTCCCCAAAATGATCCGGATGCCGCGCAGCAGCACCATTTGCGCTATGAGCAGTGGCGCCATGGCACTGATGCCTATCGCGAAGGTGAACGGCGAGGTACGCTTCCACTGAGTGAGGCGACCACCGATGCCCCAAGCGCCGACAGCACCCCAGATCAACCAGGCCATCAAGGCCAGCCCAAAAAGAAGCTCGTTGCCGTAGAAAGTCGCCACCAGCTCGCGCATCAACATCACTTGGCTGACGGTCGAGATGAACCCAAGCGTGGCCAATGCAACGCCGATGTCCAATATGCGAGAAAGCGAACGGTCTTTCACAAACTCGACAAATCCCTCTCGCTCGAGCACGGTGACAAATGGAGTGCTCTGTTTGTCATGTACCCACTTTTGAACTGCAACAGCGACGGCAATCGGAGATGGCCATGCGTTTGGATAGTTTGGTGTGGCACAACGGAACGGCCTTCATCCTTGATGCGCCAGGCTGGCGAGTTGTTCCACCGCTTTGCGGATGTGATAGCGCAAGGAACCCACTGGAACGCGGAACTCAAGCGCCACTGTCAGCCACATCGCTGGGGTCACCCGCGTCGTGTAGATTCGATGCTTCTGTCCCTCGTCAAGCAACATAACAATGTTCTCATCCTCGTCGCCGAGGAAGCGCATCATCTGAGCCCCACTCTCGATACGACGAGCCATACATCGGCAGAATTCTTCCAAGCGTGCCCGTGGAAAGCTACCGGTGTGTGCCAGCAAAACAGTTTGACAACTCAGCACCACCAGATCTGCCTGTAATTCGTGCTCAAGTGCCCGGAGAATCGGCACGGCCTGATCAGGGGAGAACGTGATCTCCTCCAGGCCTGTTTCAGGTGGCGCTTTGCCGATGTCCCACCACGCAGCATCCTGTGCTGGAGATGATGCTAGATGATCCGACTCTTGGACGTTCCCGATGGATATTGATCCATCTTCTGGGAGCAACGCGAATAACCCATTTTCATCGAGCTCGTCTGTCTGAGGATCGGATAAATCCGCCATCTGTCCCAAAGGAACTGCGGTCTCCGCCTCAAGTGCACGGCATATTAGGAGTGGAAGCTCCTCGATCATAAAAGGTTTGGGGAGCAGTCCGTGGGCTGGGATCTCTTTGAGCGTGAAGGGCACCCTGTTGCCAGGGTAGGGGATCACCACAATGCGGAGAGAAGGTCTTAAAGTGCGAACCCGATTGAGAAGCTCCGGCAATGCAGGATCTCGTAGCTTTACGTCTACGATGAGGAGATCGAAGGAGTGAGTGATAGTTCTCTCCAGCAGGGTGTTTCCGTCGTTCACAACGGTGACTCGATACTCGCCGAGAGCATCCAACTGTTCGGCGAGGACGGAGGCAAATGCCTCGTCGCTGTCTGCAATCAGGATGTCATGTTTCATAGGGTTATGCCTCATCTCTGATGGTGTGACATGCTGCCCAGGCGCATCTCGCTTTCTTTCCCACACCGGTGAGCGGTACGCTCGGGCTTGATATTACCAAGTGAGCGGCTGTGGAGCAAGGGGAGCACCTCAAGAGGCGGATCGGGCGTGCCTATGCACGCGCGACCAAATGAACTTGGCGTTGAAAGCCTCGATTGCCTGATCAAGGTAAGACGAGTACAATGAGAAGCTGTGAGAGAGTGACCCGACATCTTGCATCACCCCTAGGGAGGAAATCAAAGTCTTAAGTCTATGGATACCTCTGCGTACGCCCGTCGCTTTCTGACCGCCGAGCTGGACCATATCGATGCCGACATCGCACATCTGATCGCGCTAGAGGCCGAGCGTCAAGCGCGCCAGATCATCCTGATACCCTCGGAGAGCATAGCCCCGCCAGCGGTGCTCCAGGCGCTCGGCTCTGTGTTCAACAATGTGTACGCCGAAGGTTATCCGCCCACGCGGATGACCCAGGACAATCTCGATCTCTTGTTGGAATTCGACCACCAGCTGGCCTATTATCGGCGTTACGGCGACCGGCGTTTTTACAAGGGCACTACCTACGTCCATTTCGTTGAGACGCTCGCACAGCGCCGTTGTGCAGAGCTATTTGCCACGCCCGAGGTGCCTGCTGAGCGTATCTACGTCAACGTGCAACCCCTTTCCGGTGCGGCGGCGAACCTGGCGGTATACGACGCCTTCCTGCAGCCGGGTGATACTCTGATGGGCATGAACCTGTTCCAGGGCGGGCATCTCTCCCACGGCAGTCCGTTCCACATCTCCGGCCGTCGTTACCGCGTCGTTTCCTACGGCGTCGATCCGGTCAGCGAGCGCCTGGATTATGATGCCATTATGGCACTCGCACTGGAACATCGCCCACGGATGATTGTGGCGGGGTTCACTTCTTACCCATGGGCGCCGGATTGGAAGCGCTTCCGCGAGATCGCCGACGCCTGCGGGGCGCTGCTGATGGCCGACATCGCCCACCCGGCCGGCCTGGCTAGCGCCGGGGTATATCCCAACCCGGTCGGGCTGGCGGATGTCGTCGTCTTCACGACACACAAGACCATCTGTGGCCCGCGCGGCGCCGTGATCATGACCACCGACCCGGAAAAGGCGCGCCGGGTGGACACCGCCGTCTTCCCCGGTGCTCAGGGCGGCCCCCACCCGAACAAGTTCGCGGCGATGGCGGTGGCATTCAAGATCGCCGCCACCCTCGAATTCAAAGCCATGATGCGCCAGATCGTCACCAATGCCCAGGCGCTCGGCCAGGCATTGCAGCAGCGCGGGTTGCGACTCGCCTACGGTGGCACGGACACCCACATGCTCCTGGTGGACCTGCGCCCGATCAAAAGTGCTGAGGGATATCCCTTATTGGGTGAAATTGTGGTGCGCATCCTGGAGCTTTGTGGCCTGGTGGCGAACAAAAACACATTGCCCAGCGATCGTGTGACGGCCCAGGCGCGTGGCGTGCGGCTCGGCACGCCATGGGTCACGCAGCGTGGCATGGGTATCGCCGAGATGGAGCTGATCGCGGACTGTATTCATCGTGTTGTTAGTGCCATCCATCCCTTTACCTATCAGGGCATCACAGGACCGCTGCCACGCGGCAAGATTGCCCTGGACGTGCTGGAATCCGTCAAGCGCGATGTCGCTCATCTGGCGGATGCCTTTCCACCTTATGTTTCAGGGCCACGCAACGGCTATCCTCACTTCTTCGTGATGCCCGAAACCGCGGCGACAACTTCTGTCTCACCGAAATCTTCAGGACAGCGCAGGCGGTCGGTGTTGCTCATTGTCGGCTGGCGTGCTCATGCCTTTATGCAACAGGTGGTCACCGCCGACCTGAGCGACCTGCCCGTCGGACAGCCGCGCCGTGCTCTACTCCTGGAACAGGATGGCCGCGTGTTGGATGATGTCTTCGTCAGCTCCCTATCCCCTGACCAGCGTGGCCGCGCACGTTACCTGGTGGCTGTGCACGCAGCAGTTGCGGAACGCGTCAAAGCGTGGCTGCGCGGATTGTCGGATGGCTACCTGCTGTTCGACCCACACGACCTGTTTGCCAAGATAGAGGGACCAGTAACAGTAGCTGATTTGGCAACGGACGAAATCGAGAAGCTGCCGGACGACGTGCACGCTGCAGCGAACGACCTGCTGACAGCCATTCGGGAACAAGATGCGCCATTATGGCGCTCCGGCGATGCGTGCTACGGTGCAGACCTCTATCGTGCTGGGCATCACGAACTCTTCGTGCTGCATAAGCTCTATTTCATCGGCCAGCATAGCCTGCCCCCCGCAGCGGATGACGTGCGCAGCGAGTGGCACTGGCAACCGCCGCATGAGGCACCGCTCAAGCGCACCTGCCTGTATGAAGAACATCGCCAGCGCACACGTCATATCGCTCCCTTTGCTGGCTGGGAGATGCCGCTGTGGTATACCAGCGCTGCCGAGGAACATCGCGCCACGCGCATGACGGCGGCGCTGTACGACGTGTCGCACATGGGCGTGTTGCGCGTCAGCGGACCACACGCCACCGCATTTCTGGATGCGGTGACGACCAACTACGTTGCCTGGCTGGAGGACGGCCAGTCGCAGTACTCCTACCTACTCGATCCGGACGGCCACGTGATCGATGATATTATGCTCTACCGCCTGCGTGCCGACGACTATTTGATGGTGGTCAACGCCGCTAACGCGGAGAAGGATTGGGACTGGTTGAACGCGGTCAATCAACGGGCTGTCATCCTGGACCGGGATGCGCCTGGCAAGGCCATCGAGGCGCCGGCTGTGTTGCAAGACCTCAAGGACGCGCAATGGGGTGAACAGCAGCGCGTGGACATCGCTCTCCAGGGGCCGCAATCGCGTGCCATCCTGGTACGCCTGGCGGATGACACCTCGACACGGGATGGATTGGAGCATCTACCGCGCACCGCCCTGATGCAGGGCCGTTTGAGCGGACTGGACGTGATCATCGCCCGCACCGGCTACACCGGCGAGGAGATGGGGTACGAGCTCTTCGTCCATCCCGAACACGCTCCCTCGCTCTGGCGGCGCATTTTAGAGGTCGGCGCTGACCTGGGGGTGCAACCGGCTGGTCTTGCCGCGCGCGATTCAACGCGCACCGAAGCAGGTCTGCCCCTCTATGGCCATGAACTGGCCGGTCCGTATGACATCGACCCTTTTGCAGCTGGCTTTGGCGCCTACGTCAAGCTCCACAAACCCTTCTTTGTCGGGCGCCGGGCGATTATGGCGCGCATGCGGGGTAATCCGATGGGCGTGATTCGCTTCCGTATGAATGAGAAGGGAGTGCCCCCTCCCAAGATGGGTTATCCTGTGGTCAGTGCGCGTGGGCGTATGATCGGCTGGGTGACTTCGTGCGCAGCTGGGTTGGATGGATTCCTGGTAGGCATGGCTTACGTCGAACAGCGTTATGCAGAGGTGGGAGCGCGCATCGGCATCTTCCATCCGGGCCAGAAGGGATGCACCGATCTGAGATCCCTGCGCCTTGGAGACGAGGTGGCATTGCACTATGCCGCGACGGTGCTGCCACGCTTCCGACGCGCACGGGAGGAGTGAAGGGGAAGGAGTAAACGTTTGCCTTTGCAAAATGGCCCGGTCAACCATGCATATCGGTTGGATGACCGGGCGCCGGTTTCTCGAGACAAGAGGACGTCCCTAAAGTCAGCCACAAGTGATCCATTGAGGGAAGGAAGACACTTAACTAAGGAGGTGTGCGATGGCGCCACAACGCCACTGGCGTGTTCTGCTTGCAGTGTGGCTGTGTTTGTTGCTCCTGGTGACCTCATATGGTGCCTGGCCGCCAGTCCGTCCCGTCGCAGCGCAGGGTGACAATCCCGAACCCCGATGCCTGCACAACGCGTGTGCCATCAATTGCCTGGCCTACCAGTATTTCCTCGCTGGGCACAACAACTATTATGCGTGGTATGACACTGCCTATGAACTGACCGGCTGCGATGCGCCCGCCTGGCGCACCGCGGCGGAGTTCCTGCTGGCGGTGGCCGCTGAGCTCCTCGGTGCCCCTGGTGGCTACACGATGCAGTGCTGGCAGATGGTTCTGGGGCAGCTGTCGGTATGTGCCGACCAATGCAGTGATTATTTCATCACCGATTGTCGCTACGCTCCTAACGTGCACACGACCATCACCGATTGCTGGCAGGGCAGTGTCAGCGCTGAGGTGGACAATTATCGCAATGCTGACAAGTTACCCGAGTATCAGCCCAACGCCTATAGCCGCCGCTTCAATCTCTACTTCTACCTGCAGCGCGATAACGGTCCCAAGCTCTTGCTCGCCAAGTATGAGATGCCCAGCCTACGCTATCCGGGGGTTTGGATTAACGACGCCGCAATTGCCGAATGTCGCCGCCAATACAATGACAACCGTTGCGATCTGATCGAGCCCTTTGTGCAACCCGTGAGCACCGGCGTGACGCTCAACTGGAGCCGCTTGGGGGCGTTAATCAACCTGGAGGGCGTCACCAAGAACCACGAGGGTATCGACAGCCAGCCGTCCGACGGTTACATCCAACTGTTTCAGGATGGGGACAGTGTCACCATCCAGCAAGGTCCTTACTCCGGCTACAAGTATGTGTGGGAGCACAACATCAGCAAAGGCACCCACGACGAGTGGGTTGAGCCGTGGAGCGCCCACAACGGCGACGTGACCTTTACCAACCACCAATGCAACACATGGTATTGCGGTGTATTGGAAGATCGAATCGATCGCGACACCACGGTCTTTGCTGTCGAGGGGCCACCCGAGCGCATCTTGAGCGGCGAATATCGCATCGAGGTTGAGGCGCGCCTGGCCCACGACCGGGACATCAAAGACAATGTAGCGGACTGTTCGTATGAGGTGATAGGACCACCGCCACCTGCCACCGCTACCTTCACCCCAACACCTTGCCTGGGACAGCAGACCCAGGTGCTCGTCGAGGGCGACACGGGCGGTGCGTTCTGCCCCGGGGGAGAGAATCGCCATGTCTATACACTCCAGGTGCCCCATGGCCTGCGTCAACTGTGGTTGCAACTGTTCTTTCCCTGGGAAGGGGGGTATCGCGATTTTGACCTCTTGGTGCAACCCAGTCAACCGCTACCAACCAGTAAGTTCTCGTGTGAGCCTGAACATTATGCATCGGAAACCGACCAGCGCTGCTTCTTCCTCGATCCGCCACCGGGGAGCTATCGGGTGTACGTGGACCGTGCGAGTGGCTCGGGAACATATATGCTGCGGGTGGCGTTCACATATCCGATGCCGACACCAATCGACACGGCCACTCCATCGCCCACCGTGACGCGCACGCCGACCCGGACCGCGACGCCGACATTGACACCGACACTGACGCGCACGCCGACGCCGACCTTTACACCACAGCCCACGCGTACTCCCACGTCAACGTTGACACCCACGCTGACGCGTACGCCG
>QEXY01000097.1 GCA_003130875.1 Ardenticatenia bacterium | reverse complement strand
GCGCTTCGTACCCATTGCCCCACCTCTTACGGATTTTGCCCCTATTCTACCACACACGTTCGGGTCGTCCGAATTTCCACCGACTTTTTCAACACCCTCTCCCATACTAATTTGACTTCCCTTCTGCCTCAAGATATAATAGGCGTTTGCGAGAATTAAACCCAATACAATACGCGGCGCTGAGCCATCTTTTGGAGGCATGGATGTACGCGATTATCGAGACTGGCAGTAAACAGTATCGCGTGAGTGAGGGAGATGTGATCCGGGTTGATCTCATGCCGTACCCGGTGGGTGCTCAGATTGAAATCGAAAAGGTGCTGCTCCTGGCCCATGACACAGGCGTAAAAGTGGGACGCCCCTTAGTAGAAGGAGCGAAGGTGGTCGCTCGTGTAGAAGCACTTGAGAAAGGCGAAAAACTGTTGGTGTGGAAATACCGACCCAAACAGCGTTACCGTCGTCGTCAAGGTCACCGGCAGGTCTTATCACGATTGCGTATCGAGAAGATCGTGCATTGAGCAGGTAGGTTCCATCAGCAAAGGTAGAGGAGGTATGACAAATGGCACATAAGAAAGGTGGTGGTTCCAGCCGCAACGGTCGTGATAGTGCGTCGAAGCGGTTAGGGGTTAAGATATTCGGTGGACAACAGGTGCGTGCTGGTAATATTTTGGTACGGCAACGTGGCACCAAGTTCCAACCCGGCGTCAATGTGGGTGTGGGCAAGGATCACACCCTGTTCGCTACCATCGATGGTGTTGTTCGCTTCGAGGCTGTGCGTGGTGACCGAAGACGCGTGAGCGTCTACCCTTTGCAATAGATATCCGAGCGGTTTATCCCGGGGAATCTTTTTCTGATCTGCGAAAGGCACATTAGGTTCTTATGAAAGAAGGTATTCATCCCAAGTACTATCCGAATGCTAAGGTGGTGTGCAGCTGTGGAGCGACGTGGACGACAGGTTCAACAGTGGAGTTGATCCGTACGGACGTCTGCTCTAATTGCCATCCCTTTTTCACGGGTGAACAGCGCATCATTGACACGGCCGGTCAGGTAGACCGCTATCACAAGCGTGTAAAACAACGCGATTTGCATGAGGCGGAGGAGAAAGCGCGCCTTGAGCTGGCGCTACGCAAGCGGCGCGAGGCCTTGCTCAGACAGCAGATCGAAGCCTTGGACCTGGGTGACCGTGTACATAAGATATTGGTGGACGCTGGAATGGTCACTATCGGCGATTTGTTGAAGAAGATGGAAGAAGGCGAAGCAGCATTGCAATCTATAGAAGGATTGGGCGCTCGTTCCATCCGCGAGATCAAGGAGCGCTTACAGATGCTCGGGCTTACTACCGAATAAGCGTCGTGTCGGGCAAGCAATGGAATAGACGAGTATTTCGAAAGGGCAGATGTCGGCATCTGCCCTTTGTGTTTGGGAGGACAAGTATGTACCATCGCTACGAGGGTGGCTGGATTGAAGTGATCTGTGGCAGTATGTTCAGCGGAAAAACCGAAGAACTGATCCGACGGGTGAAACGTGCTGTCATCGCACGTCAGCGCGTACAGGTTTTCAAGCCTCTCCTCGACAACCGCTATACGACCGAGCGAGTCAGCTCGCACGACGGACTCCAGTGGGATGCGGTGACAGTCCACTCCGCTGCCGAAATCCTAAATCTGGTACGGGATAGCACCGATGTGGTAGCTATTGATGAAGCCCAGTTTTTCGATTGGGCGATTGTAGAGGTGTGTGAACAATTGGCCCAAAAGGGCAAACGTGTCATAGTGGCCGGCCTTGACATGGACTTCCGTGGCGAGCCCTTCGGCCCTATGCCGGTGTTGATGGCTCAGGCTGAGATGGTAGACAAGCTGCAGGCAATTTGCGCTGTGTGCGGAGCACCAGCCAGCCGCACACAGCGCCTCATCAACGGTGTGCCGGCCAACTACGATGATCCTCAAATCTTGGTGGGCGCTAGCGAAGTCTACCAGGCGCGCTGCCGTCGTTGCCACGAAGTACCCCCGCCGCGCCGTCCGAGATAACACAAAGGGTGCCACACGCGGGGGAAATAGATAGCACCCTTGATGGCCCATAGGGGATTCGAACCCCTGTTTCAGCCTTGAGAGGGCCGCGTCCTAGGCCTCTAGACGAATGGGCCATGCTTAATTTCATATTGTAGATCGATTGTTTGATACAGTCAAATTGAGGAAAGTACTTGCGCCAAGAGATCGTCACCAGGTGGTGGAGGGGATCTTGACAAAAGGCGGCACTCCCCGGATATATAGGCTGTGGAAACACCTGCACCAGGAGGAGCACCGCCTATGGCCGAACTGGCTTATCGGGAAATATACGCCATGAACGCCGTAGAGGCAAGAGAGCGGTTAGGGCGCAGTTATCAAGAGTTGGGCAGTATCAGTGCCACGGCGCGGTTATGGCACACCTCGCGCCAAGTGGTGCGCAAATGAGTCTCGCGCTACTTGGTGAAGGGGGAGGCGGGGCTGGAAGATTGTTCCCGCCGCCCGCGCGCTTCGCCATGCCAGACCCCGCCCGTGTGGGAGCAAGTGGTGCTGCAGGTGTGTCAGGAGACGGGGCTGAGGCGGCGTCGCCTGGCGCTCTACCTGCAGAGACGTGGGGTCTCCCTTTCTCCCCACACCATCCGCCACATTCTGCGGCGACACGGCTGTCCGTCGGGCGTCAATGGCGGCAGAGCGTCTACCCTGCCCAATGGGCGTTGGAGGTGGCGGAACCCTCCGGTCTCATCCAGGTCGATGTGAAGGACATCCACGACAAGGGGGTCTGGGCACCCACCACACCACCCACCTGCGGCGGCATCACCTGCCCCGCTACCTGTGGACGGCCTGCGCTGGGCGCACCCGCCTGCGCTGCCTGGCTTTCAGCCGCACCCTGAGCAGCACCCACGGCCTGGCTTTCCTCCTGATCTTGGTGTTGAGTTGGCTGCGCGCCTTTGGGGTGAAGACATCCGTGACCTTCCAGACCGACTTGGGGGCGAGAGTTCGGGGGTGACCACCCCCGCCACGTGAAGGAACTGCGCCAGCGTTTCCTGATGCCCCTGGGTGGAACGCTGCGGCGTTACCCCCTGGGACGCAAGGGCTACAATGGTCGGGTGGAACGCCGTCATTGCACCGACGACGAGGCGTTCTATCGACCCTATCCGCTCCAGGTGCAGAATGTGCGGCAATTTCTAAAACCTCAGCGCTCGCTGGGTGTACGTCTATAACGTGTTGCGTCCCCACACCGGAGTGGGGATGGACCACCAATCTCCCCTGGCGATGTTGCAGCGTTGGGGATATACTGGGGATGAGCAGATTGCCCTCTTCCCGCCGGTGCTCCTGGATGCCAGAAGAAGAGTTTGCTGGACTATCTGCGCACGGTGCCCGATCCGCGCCGCCGCCAGGGGCGGCGCTACCCGTTGGCCGGGTTGTCGCCGCGCCGCCTGGTGGAGCCAG
>QEXY01000096.1 GCA_003130875.1 Ardenticatenia bacterium | reverse complement strand
GTGCTGATCCTGGATGAACCGACAGCCAATCTCGATCCAGCGGCAACGCGCTCCTTCTATCGAACCTTGCAAGATTTGAAGCACACCACCAAGGCGACCATCCTATTGATCGAACATCGGGTGGATGCGGTGCTGCCTCTTGTGGATCGCATCATAGTGCTGGGCAAAGACGGCCGCATCATCGCAGCTGGCACCCCGCGTGAGATTTACGCAACAGATGGCACCCTCTTGCACCATGAGGGCATCTGGCTGCCTAGCTCCTGCCATCTGGCAAGGGCGCTCAAGTCGATCGGCTGGCCGCTGGAAGACTGTCCATTGACAGTCGAGGAAATGGAGTATGCCATCCGAGCACTTCAGCCATCGTTCTTGCAACCGAAGTTCCTCTCGGGCTCCGATATTGCCCCAGATGTCTCTACCCCGCCCGTCTCAAGCAGCTCCGGCGCGGCCATTGACGTCGAAGGGGTACACTTCACTTATCCTGACGGCACCATAGCACTTCGAGATGTGCATCTGCGCGTGCCGCGAGGCAGCTTCTTCGCGCTGGTAGGCGCAAATGGCTCCGGGAAGACCACACTCGCCAAAATCCTGGTGGGCCTTTTGCCGGCCCAGAAAGGCACCATCACCATTTTGGGACGGGTGCTCACACCGCGTCATCGCTCTCAGATCACCCGTCAGGTGGGTTATGTCTTCCAGAACCCGGAACATCAGTTCATAACCGAACGGGTGCGTGATGAGCTGGCTTATTCACTCGATCCCAGCGTAGATGCGGAGGAGCGAAAACGCCGTATTGATAGCTTGCTGGAACGATTCGGGCTGCAGGGCTATGCAGATTTCAACCCATTTTCGCTCAGCCAGGGTCAAAAAAGGCGGCTGAGCATCGCTACAATGGTGGCGATGGAACAGCCCATCCTCATCCTGGACGAACCGACCTTCGGTCAGGATTACCAGAGTGCCCACGAGGTGATGTCCGTCCTCTATGCATTGCAGCAGGCGGGCACCACCATCTTCTGTATCACCCACGATATGCAGCTCGTGGCTGATTATGCTCACGAAGTGGCAGTGATGGCACAAGGGCGCATCATCTTCCAGGGAACCCCACGCGCCCTATTCCGGCGGCCGGAGATCCTGTCCCAAGCGGGACTTGACCTTCCGCCCCTGGCTGCGCTCAGCGCGCGGCTCGGCCTGAACGGACTCTACACGGTGGAGGATTGGCTAAGGTGGGCTGCTCTCTATGCACCTGTGACCAAATGACCGTATTGCCGGCAACCCCATAGACAACATCCGGCTGAAGGGACCGAGGGAACCATCTTATGGACAGGCTTTCTCTGCTGAGTGCGCAGAGAATGTAGCTGAGATCAGCACAGTCACCGCAGCTGGAGCGAGATGTCAGGCAGCACATCCTGACTCGCTGTGACTGAGATTCCGCAGCTCATCCATTGCCTGCCATCTGCTCTCCCAGGGGACAAACAGATGGTCGTGATAGTAAGCAGAAACTGGGTTGACACTGATGCCCACCCGCGCCAGTCTGCCAGTAACAGCGGCGAGTAAACCGACCGCAGACAACGACGAATGTACCGACAAGGTGATCCAGGCCCAGGCCGTATCAAACGGCAGGCCATTATCAATCGCTTGCTGTTGCGGTATGATGACGGTGATGCCCTCTTGCTCGTGGAATGTACCGATTGGGTCGAGTGGCAACTGAGCGTAAATATCCCGACTGACGGAGCAAAAAACATAGGGGATTGGGTGCAGAACAGGGGACATCGTCGCAAGTAAAGTCTTGAGATCGGTTTCGCCATTCATCGTTAATTCGAGCAGTCCATTTCTGGCATAGCACGAGTGCCATCAGATGGCAAGGGATACCCAATAACCACGGAGACAATGAAGTGGGCGCCTAACCCGCACGACCGGTGATGTAGTTCTCCGTTAAGGGGTGGGATGGGTTGGTGAAGATCTTAGCTGTGGAATCGAATTCGACCAGTTCACCCAGCCAGAAGAAACCGGTCCATTCGGACACCCGTGCCGCTTGTTGCATACTGTGAGTGACGATCACAATGCAGTAATTCGCTTTGAGCGTCTGCATCAATTCCTCGACCTGAAGCGTCTCAATAGGATCTAACGCCGAACACGGCTCGTCCATCAGGATCACTTCTGGTTTGACAGCAATGGCGCGAGCAATACACAGGCGTTGTTGTTGCCCCAGTGAAAAACTCAATGCGTCCTGATGGAGATGATCCTTGACCTCTTCCCATAGGCCAGCACCACGCAAGCTCTCCTCCACAATGTCATCGAGCTGCGACTTGCTGCGTGCCATTCCCAGCACACGCGGTCCAAATGCCACATTGTCATAGACGGACTGCGGGAAAGGGTTGGGACGCTGAAAGACCATCCCGACCCGTCGCCGCAGCTCCACCACATTGACACGCCGGTCATAGATGTTTTGACCCTCGAGGAGCACCTTTCCTTCCACGCGCGTCCCATTTATAGTGTCGTTCATGCGGTTCAGGCAGCGCAAAAAGGTGGACTTGCCACAACCAGAAGGTCCGATGAGCGCTGTGATCTGACGGTCCAGAATGGTTAGGGTGATCCCAGACAGGGCACGGAATTTTCCGTAATAGAAATTGAGGTTCTGGACGACGAACTTGCTCATGCCCGGTTATCCAAAGCGCCCAGTGATATAGTCTTCAGTGCGTTTATCCTTCGGTGCCGTGAAAATGCCCCGGCCAGGTTGATGCTCAACCAATTCTCCCCCCAGGAAAAACGCGGCATAATCTGCCACCCGCGCTGCCTGTTGGATGCTGTGGGGTACCATAATGATGGTATAGTGCTTCTTCAGCGCAAACAGCGATTCCTCGACCTTACCGGTCGAAATCGGATCAAGGCCGGATGTAGGTTCGTCCAACAGCAACACTTCGGGCTCCATCGCCAGGCTGCGCGCAATGCACAAGCGCTGTTGTTGGCCTCCTGACAACGCATGAGCGGGCTCATCCAAGCGATTCTTGACTTCATCCCACAGAGCCGCCTGGTTTAAACTCCGCACCAGGATTTCGTCCAGCCGCGCAGGGTCCCGTATGCCAGCCAGCTTAGGGCCGTAGAGGACGTTCTCGCGCACTGTACCAGGGAGCGGCAAAGGCAGCGCGAACACAATGCCCACGCGGCGCCTCAGTTCCGAAACGTTTACTTCGGGTGCGTAGATGTCCTGCCCATCCAGAACAATACGCCCTACCATACGAGTGTCTTCCAGCAGGTCATTGAGCCGGTTGATCAATCGCAGCAGAGTGGATTTTCCCCCTCCGGTAGGCCCGATCAGAGTGGTGATGGCATTGGCCGGTATGTCCAGCGTTATGTCACGTAAACTCAGCCGATCACCATACCAGTAGCTGAGGTTCTCGATTCGCACTTTCGTCGGCAGGCCAACCGGTGGATCATATCCAGATGGGTCCATCACCATGGTCGCCTCCGGCGGAAGTGTCCGCGAATGAGCGTTGCCACAAGGTTCATTGAGAGGACCAACATTAGCAGTACCAAGGCAGTGCCATACTGGATTTCCTGTGGCATGCCCGGCACTTGTGTGCTGATGACATAGAGATGGTAGGGCAGCGCCATCGTGCGGTCAAACAGGGAGTGCGGCAGGCGCGGCAGAAAGAAAGCAGAGACTGTGAACAATATTGGAGCGGTCTCCCCAGCCGCCCGCAACAGCCCCAAGATGATCCCGGTGATAATGCCCGGAAGTGCCTGAGGGAGCACCACATAGCGAACGCCCTGCCAACGCGTACCTCCCAAGCTGGCGATAACAGTGCGATATTCGGTCGGCACAGCCCGCAGGGCTTCCTCTGACGTGCTGATGATGACTGGTAGGGTCATAATGGCCAGCGTCAACGAACCTGCCAGAATGGAGGTGCCAAAATGCAGGAAGAGGACAAACAATCCCAGGCCAAAGAGACCGTACACGACCGACGGGATGCCCGCCAGGTTGACAATCGCCAAGCGGATGGCGCGCGTGAACAGGGTATCGCGGGCGTATTCCGACAGATATATGGCGCCACCCACACCGACCGGGATGGCCGCTATAGCCGTGCCAAATGTGAGCACTATTGTCCCAACGATAGCAGGCAGGATGCCGCCCGCCTTCATGCCGTCATGCGGCATGGTGGTGAGAAACTCCCAGTTGATGGCGCCAATGCCTCGTACCACGATGATGGCGACAATCACTAGGATGGGCAACACCACCACGACCGCGATGAAACTGAGCAGGACGAACCCAATGCGCTGTATGACAAAGCGCGCATTCATCAGCGCAGCCCTCCCCGTCGCCGCTTCTGGAATATTGGCCGGGCAGCCGCCAAGTTGATGAGAAACGTCAACACAAACAGGAGGATGCCAATCCCGAACAGGGCATGGAAGTGGAGGCTACCTTGGGCAACTTCACCCATTTCAGCTGCAATGGTTGCCGTCATCGTGCGCACCGGACGGAAGAGCGAATCCGGCGTGATAGGCATGCGCGCTGCGTTTCCGGTCACCATCATCACCGCCATGGTTTCTCCGATAGCACGTCCCAGGCCTAGCATAACCGCCACGACGATGCCGGAGCGAGCAGCCGGCACCACCACGCGCCAGATTACCTGCCATTTTGTCGCCCCAAGTGCCAGGCCAGCATCCCGATAGCTCTTGGGCACCGCATCTAGCGCATCCTCGGCGACGCTGATGATGGTCGGCAGGGCCATATAGGCCAGGATGAGCGCCCCGGTAAACGCGGTGAGCCCTGTGGGCACGTTGAGGGTCGTGCGTACCAGAGGTGCCACAATGTTCATGCCAAAAAAGCCCAACACGACAGATGGAATGCCGGCTAGTACCTCGATCAAAGGTTTGAGTATCTCGCGCGCCCAGCCCGGCGCGATCTCACGCACGAACACAGCGGTCGCCACGCCAAGCGGCAATGCGATCACGATGGCGGTCAATGTCACCAGAACAGAACCCAAGATGAGCGGCAGCGTGCCGAACAGCCCAAAGGTGGGGTACCAGCGAGTGCCGAAGAAATTGACAGGCGGCACCTCAAAGAAGAACGGCAAACCCTGACGTAATAGGAAGAGGAAGATGAGAACAACGAAACCAATCGTGGAAAAGCCCAGCACCCGGATGAGCGATTCAATAACTATTTCGAATCGGCGCCTCTTGTTACCGATAACAGACTCACTCTTTAACATCTCGGCCAGTCTAATCTAGATGGATGCTTTTGGCGGGGTTAATCCATATACCGGCAAATAGCTCCATTGTAAAATTGTAAATATATGACTTGTTCAACGCAGCGGGACAAAGCCCAGTCTGCTCACGTGTTTCTGCCCTTCAGTGCGAATCCAGTCCAGGTAATCCTTCAACACACCCGTCGGCTCACCAGCGGTGTACATATATAGGGGCCGGGAGATAGGATAGAGGCCCTGATTGACTGTCTCGATGGAGGGCAACACATATGGGCCCTCTTCACTGGCAGCCACCGCCAACACCTTCTGATCAGGCGTTACATAACCCAATCCATCGTAACCGATGGCATTGGGATTCTGGCGCACTTCCGCACTGATCCCCTCCGAGGAGGGCATCAAGAGCGTGTCCGGCGAGAATAGCGATTCATCATGGGAATCGCCCCGTCGGATCACATGTTCCAGGAAATACATATATGTGCCAGAGTTCGATTCGCGAGAAAGCAGGACGATCGGACAATCCTCACCCCCCACCTCGCGCCAGTTGGTGATGTGCCCTGTGTAGATCTGTGAGATTTGCTCTATGGTCAGCCCATTTACCGGATTGGATGGGTGGACCACCACAGCGATAGCGTCACGTGCCACTGTGAACTCTTTGGGGATAATGCCGTTGGCACGCGCCTGCTCGAACTCCTCCGGCTTCATCTCCCGCGAAGCATTAGCGATATCCACAGTACCATTAATGAGTGCCGCGATGCCGGTACCTGAACCGCCGCCGGTGACCGAGATGCGCACGTCAGGATGACGCTGCATGTACTCCTCGGCCCAGGCGAGCGCCAGGTTGACCAACGTGTCGGAGCCCATATTCTCGATCGTGGTGATCGCTGGTGATGGACGAGGTAACTCATGAGCAGAGCTGGGCAAAGCACACGCCACCAGCGCATTGACCAATAGTAAAGACGATAGCAACAGCATTGTACAACGCCTTAGCTGGCCAAGACACCTGCTGGTGGACTTCGTCCAACCACGACACCAAGGGAGCGGCATCATCACAAAGGTTGAGATCGCTTTGGCTCTTTCGAATTCTCAGGACGGTATATGTCCATGGTGCGATTTGGGGTAGAACATGGACATTGCTCGCTGTGTTGCCGACACTGTTTTTCCATTCGCGAGCTGAATGGGACGTCTCCTCCAGAGAGACGTTGACTTCTACTATTTTGTAACTCTAACTGAAGCGTACCGAATTGTCAATTTGGCTGAGCAGCGCGATGCTCGGACGCTCCCCATTTTTATACGCGGACCTCTGCGAAAATATGAACGATTAACTCAAGTTGCCACCTTTGACTGGGTGCATTTCATTCTGAGACAAGGTTTGTCTCAATCCGAGCCGCGCGCGTGGTAGGGGGCGATCGGCTGGTCGCCCCTACCGCTCCCTCACGGTCGCGGCTCGGATGATGCTGCTGCCATTTCGCGTCACTCGCCCTCCGCGGTGACCACCCGCAGGTTGGAGCGAAAAGTCACGATTCTTATGTCGGCCTGTAGTCCTAACTTCCCTGGGTAACAACTCGGGTGAACGATTATTAAGACCTTGACGGGACAATCAACCGGTAATATTATTTAATTAGACAAAGTGCTACTAGGAGGTGAACACGGTCGAGATCGTCGATTCGAGAAATAATTCCTATCAACCGTCCACGGGGCACGCGGTGGCAGCACCACGCGAGCGTGGGTTCCTGGTGGGTGTGGAGCTGAAGGGCTTGCGTGCCTCCTCCCCGGACCAGGACGGAGGTATGCCCCGTTTTGCCATCGAAGACTCCCTCGAGGAGCTCGCTGCCCTGGCGAGGACAGCCGGCATCGAAGTGGTCGGCGGCACCTATCAGCGCCTAGAGCGCATCAATCCGGCCACTTATATCGGCAAGGGCAAGCTGGAAGAACTCCAGACCTTCCGCGACGAGCTTAATGTGGATCTCTTCATCTTCGACGATGAGCTGTCGCCGGCCCAAATGCGCGAGTTGGAGCGTGTGCTCGATCGCAAGGTGATCGATCGTACGGCGCTCATCTTAGATGTCTTCGCCCAACATGCGCACACACGTGAAGGCCAGCTCCAGGTCGAGCTGGCCCAATATGAATATCGCCTGCCGCGTCTGACCCGCTTGTGGACCCACCTGGCACGCCAGGCAGGTGGACGTGCAGGCGGTGCTACCGGCGGTGTAGGGCTGCGCGGACCAGGCGAGACCCAGCTGGAAAGTGACCGGCGGCTGATCCGGCGCCACATTGCGCGCCTCAAAGC
>QEXY01000095.1 GCA_003130875.1 Ardenticatenia bacterium | reverse complement strand
GATATCCCACTGCGCTGGGCATACGGCCCAGCAGAGCAGAGACTTCTGAGCCGCTCATCACGAAGCGGAAAATGTTATCGATAAACAACAACACATCGCGCCCTTGATCGCGGAAGTATTCCGCCATGGTCAAGCCGGTGAGCCCCACGCGTAGTCGCACTCCCGGCGGCTCGTTCATCTGACCGAAGACCATCACGGTCTTATCGATGACACCCGATTCGCGCATTTCGTTCCACAGCTGGGTACCCTCGCGTGTGCGTTCCCCTACTCCCGCGAACACCGAGTAACCACCGTGCTCGGCGGCCAACGTGTAGATGAGCTCCATAATAATCACGGTTTTTCCCACACCAGCGCCACCGAAGACGCCTGTCTTCCCACCCTTCGTAAAAGGTGCAATCAGGTCGATCACCTTGAGCCCCGTCTCAAAAACTTCTACACGGGTGACTTGCTCCTCAAAGGGTGGTGCGGGACGGTGGATAGGGCGATATTCCTGTGCTTCCACTGGGCCTTTGTTGTCAATGGGCCGCCCTAATACGTTGAATATGCGCCCCAGGGTGCATTCACCGACCGGAACGGTGATCGGCCCACCTGTATCCACCACTTTCATACCTCGTCTGAGCCCTTCTGTGGAGTCCATTGCGACACAGCGCAGCCAGTCGTTGCCTAGATCCTGCTGCACTTCAAGCACCAAGGGCTCCTCACCGTCTGTTCCATCGCGGATCACTTCCAGGGCATTGTAAATTTCCGGCAGCTCTCCGGGCGAAAACGCTACGTCCACTACAGCGCCCATAATCTGGACGATCCGACCGACGCTACCCTTTGCCATAAAATCTTTCCTCCCTACCCGTCTGGCACACTCTACCGCCCCGCCATGGACGACTGGATGCTCTTGCGCAATGCCTCGGCACCGCCAGCAATGTCAAGCATTTCCTTGGTGATAGCCTCCTGGCGCGCACGGTTGTAGCTGAGCGTCAGATGTTCGAGTAACGCGTTGGCATTGTCCGTCGCATTGCGCATCGCCACCATGCGGGCACTGTGCTCGCTGGCAAATGCTTCAAGAATGGCCTGATAAATCTGTAACTCAGTGAAACGCGGCAACATTTGACCAAGAATCGTCGCAACATCCGGTTCGTAAATATACTCACCCGTGATGCGTGTCACCTCCGGAGAAAGATACTTTGCCATTACGGAGTCCATCTCGATCTCAAAAGGCCGGATGGGCAACAGAGGACGCACAACCGGCCGTTGGGTGAGTGTATTGAGAAACTCGGTGTAAATTAAGTATACCTCATCATACTGGCCGCTCTGAAAATCGTCCATAATGGCACGGGCAATGGGTGCTACGTCTAAGGAAGTGGGCCGTGGGGGGATTGTCTCCGAGAAATCTGCCACGACGTGCCACCCATGACGAATCATGAAATCTCTGCCACGCCGTCCTACCGTGATCAGCTTGGCCGGATGGCCCAAGCCCGCGATGAAATGCACCGCCGTGCGTAGAATATTCGTATTATATGCACCGCAGAGCCCCTTGTCCGAGGTGATCAACAAGATACCGGTATGTCGCACCGGTGTGCGCCGCGCCAATAATGGGTGCAATGTCTCGATATCAATACTTTGAGATGCTAGATGGGTCAGAATCTGCCACGATTTGGCAGCGTATGGACGCGTGGCAAGAGCTTGCTCCTGTGCGCGCCGCATCTTGCTGGTAGCGACCATTTGCATAGCGCGTGTCACTTGAGCAATGTTTTTGACACTTCGGATGCGACGTCTTATCTCGCGAACTCTCGCCATATTGCCTCAAGTGCCAAGACATCCCTCCCACCTATTAGATGAAAGATGAAGGGATTTGAGGCACATTTCTCCTTAGAAGTGTACAGTTTGCTTGTACTCTTGGATTGCCGCTTTGAGCTGCTCGACCAGTGGCTCGGTGAGATCCTTGAGTGTCAAAATGGTCTGCCCAATTTCTGGGTGGGCAGTGCGCATATACTGCAGCAAGCCTGTCTCGAAATCGTGCATTTTGCTCACCGGTACATCATCGGCAAAGCCATTGGTGACGGCGAAAATGATGATCACCTGTTCGTCCAGGGGCACTGGAGCATACTGGGGCTGCTTCAGGATCTCGGTCAGGCGTTGGCCACGTTCAAGCTGGGCACGCGTCGCTTTGTCGAGATCGGAGCCGAATTGAGCGAAGGCGGCCAGCTCACGGTACGAGGCGAGCTCCAAACGCAATTTGCCTGCCACTTTTTTCATCGCCTTGGTTTGGGCATCGCCCCCTACGCGCGAGACCGACAGGCCGGCATTGACCGCCGGGCGAATACCGGCGTAGAAAAGATCGCTTTCCAGGTAGATTTGCCCATCTGTGATGGAGATCACATTGGTGGGAATATAGGCACTTACATCTCCTGCCTGGGTCTCGATAATGGGCAAAGCGGTCAGTGAGCCGCCGCCGTAGTCTTTATGCATCCGCGCAGCGCGCTCCAGCAGGCGTGAATGCAAGTAAAAGATGTCGCCTGGGTACGCTTCACGTCCAGGTGGCCGCCGTAATAACAACGAGATCTGGCGATAGGCCCAAGCATGCTTGGACAAATCATCATACACGACCAGGGCATCGCGTCCCTGATGCATGAAATATTCGCCCATCGCACAGCCAGCGTAAGGGGCGATGTATTGTAATGCCGCAGGCTCCGAAGCGCTGGCCACGACGACGATGGTGTGCTGCATAGCGCCGTAACGCTCCAGCGTCGCTACCACCTGGGCTACTTGAGAGAGCTTCTGCCCGATTGCCACATAAATGCAGATCAGATCCTTGTCCTTCTGGTTGATGATGGTGTCAATCGCCAGCGCGGTCTTGCCCGTCTGACGGTCTCCGATGATGAGCTCGCGCTGACCGCGTCCGATTGGGATCATCGAGTCGATAGCTTTGATACCGGTTTGTACCGGTGTATCCACGTTCTGACGATAGATCACCCCTGGCGCAATGCGCTCGATCGGGTAATACTGCTCAGCTTGCAATGGCCCCTTGCCGTCCACCGGTTGGCCTAGTGCATTAAGCACCCGCCCGATGAGCTGTTCACCCACTGGCACCGAGGCGATGCGACCGGTGCCGCGCACGAGATCCCCTTCCTGGATGTGAGAGTATTCTCCCATAATCACGGCGCCTACGTTATCCCTTTCCAGATTGAGCGCCATTCCCATCACCCCACCGGGGAACTCCAGCAATTCATTGGCCATCACGCCTGCAAGGCCGCTCACGCGAGCAATGCCATCGCCCACCTCGAGCACATAACCGACATCAACTGCCTCGACGGGTGCTTCAAATGCCTCGATTTCACGCCGAATACGTGCTGTTATCTCTTCCAGCCGCAAAGCCATGCTTTCGAACTCCTCATCACTGACTGGATCCGAAGGGCTGAGAATCCGGTGGAGCCGGTGGACACTGTCATCGAGCAGCTACCAGCCGGTCGCGCAGTGCCTGAAGCTTACCCGCTATGCTGCCGTCCACGACTTTGTCGCCCACCTGCACCACCACGCCGCCCAGGATGCTGGGATCCACGCGAAACTCGATATCGACTCGGTCACCGTAGGCGGCGCGGATCCGTTCCCGGAAAGCTGTCTGTTCCTCATCGGTGAGAGGTACTGTGGTGATGACACGCGCGGTCAGCACTTCCGGTCCATACTCGCTGATACGCGCCAGCTCCGCGATGATCGCATCCAATAACTCCAGCCGGCCATCGCGGAGCAATGTGCAGAGAAAGTTGCGCACATCATCGCGAATGTCGACGGGCAGTAAAGCGTCCAGCTGCGCCTTACGTTCAAAGAAGGGTTTATCAGTATCACACAGGGTTTTCAACTTGCCCGGCTCAGCCAATCGTTCCCACACGCGGCGCAAACTGTCCAACCACCCTTCGGTGGTATGTTGATAGGCCGCGTGGGCATATTGGCGTGCCAGATTCTCAAGCTGGGAAGCGACCATTACGAGAAATTCCCCGTCTCTTGTAAGAACTGGCGGATCAGCTGGCGTTGCACCTTCTCATCTAATGTGACCGTTTGACCGATCACTTTGCGCGCGATCTCGATCGCCAAATCCGCCACCTGTCGCTGCAGTTCAGAAGCGACTTGTTGGCGTTCTAACTCGATCTGCTGCCGTGCCTGTGCCTTGATCAGCTCCGCTTCGCGTTGCGCTGCTTCGAGGATAGAAGCACGCATCTTCTCGGTTTCTTGCGCAATACGATTCGCCGCCTCTTGCGAGCTGCGACGTGCCTCTTCCAGCTCCCGTTGGAACTCAGCGCGTTGCAGCTCTGCCTCCTGGCGCACTTTATCCGCCTGGGCCAATGCTTCCTGAATCTTGCGCCGGCGCTCCTCGAGCATCGTGAGCACAGGTTTATACAGGAACAGGCGCAGCAGGAACAGGAGCAAGACGAAGTTGATCAGGTACGCTGCTAGCAAAGCAGGGTCAATGCCCAATGGCCTCAAGGCATCCAATTTCTCATCCTCCCCTGGGTGAGGGATCCCAGCACAGCACGTCAGACCACAAAGAGCAAAATGAGCGCCACCACCAACGCGTAAATGGCTACTGCTTCGGCAAAGGCAATCCCGATAAACATGTTGGTCTGAACCTGACTGGCTGCCTCGGGATTACGTCCAATCGCTGAGAGAGCGCCTAGAGCGACGATGCCAATCCCGATTCCTGGGCCCAACGCGCCCAGACCGATTGCAAGTCCAGCTGCCAACAGCTTGAAAGTTGTGGGCTCCATATCTCAATCCTCCTTTGAACAGCACGTACTTACGAGTCGTTTCAATCCAGGTGTCCCGTTTGAGGAGCGATGTTGGAGCAAGAAACCTGGACGCTATCCACTGTGAGTGCCCTGGCTTTCATGAGTCACGGTGGCGATTGTAAAGAACGCCAGTGTCAGCACGTAGAAGATGAAAGCTTGAATCAGGCCTACGAAGAGCTCCAGCCCGATGAAGGGCAAGGTCAAAACCAAGGGCATCAGTGAGGCAAGCACCAGCAACATCACCTCACCGGCGAAGATATTGCCAAAAAGTCGGAAAGAGAATGAGAGGAGCTTGGCCACCTCCGTGACAGCTTCTAGGATGCTCACAAAGAATTCAATGCAGCCAAACAAAAAAGTGCCCAGCATGCCGGCACAACCGCGCCTTTGTCCGCTGGCATCGGGCCTGAAGGCGCGCAGCACACCAGATATGTTGAAGAATTTGGTAAAATACCGCGCTCCCAGTGCCATAACACCAAAAACCTGGGTCATGCCCACCGAGATCAGCGCTAATGCCAGGTTACTGCTCAGATCCGTACTGGGCGAACGGAAAAGGGGCACGATGATCTCGCCTGGCTGACACCCCCAGTACACGTAAGCGCCGTGCGAATCTTTTTCGCCCTCCTTGGCGGGCAGTGGTGCTGCCAGGCGTGCAATGGTGCGCTCATGGACTCGGTCCCAAATAGTGGGCTGATGCAACGCTGCCACCTCGGCATGCGACTCGCAGAAACCCACCGCCGCTAATCCTGGAAGCAACCCGAACCAATTGGAAAACAACACGTAAAAGAAAATCGTGGCGACGATGGCGAAGAAGCGCGGCGTCCATTTGCTACCCGCGATCGAGTGCGTCAGGTTGTAGAGGGTCTCAACCAAGAACTCCATAAAGTTCTGGAGTCCGGAGGGCACCAGTTGCATGCGGCGTGTGGCAAGGACGGCCAGCACAACTAGGATGATGTCCACCAGTAAAGCGGTGATCAGTGAATTGGTGATCCGTACACTACCGATGACAAAACCTGGAAGTGGCTCCGCTCTGACTGTCACAGGGGGTAAATGGAATCGCAGGAACATATTCCCCAGTACCATTAGGACAATTGTACCGAGGACGGCCAGGAGGATTTTTAGCTTGCGTGGCATCGTTTGGGTCTCACACCCCTCCTAGTGTCAGAGTCGTTCACATCAGAGCGAGTTTGTTCCTCACAAAAACCGCCTCGGCACGGCGGGGCGGCAAACATCAAAATAATTATAGCACTTCCTTGTGGTTTGGCCAAACTCGCAAATCCACGAGCGTGTTGAGAAAGCAGCAGGGTTACTTGGTTGATTGGTCCGTTCCGAATCTCCCAAACCTTGAGCAAGGGCGATCTTCTCACCAATTTCACAAACGCGGATATCCAACCTATCATAACACAGGCTTCGACGCTGTGTTGACACGTCTACTGCCCATCGTAACGTTTCATTGCCACAACCACGTTTTGTCCGCCGAATCCGAAGGCATTGACAATCGCCACTTTGACGTCAGCCCGGCGTGCCTGGTTGGGCACATAGTCCAGATCACATTCTGGGTCTGGTGTTTCGTAATTAATGGTAGGTGGGATAATCCCGTGCTTCAGGCAGAGGGCCGCTGCTACCGCTGAGATACTCCCTGCTCCTCCCATAATATGGCCCACCATAGATTTAGTCGCTGTGATCGCCAGTTTGTAGGCATGCTCACCAAACACCCGTTTGATCGCCTTTGTCTCGGTCACATCATTCAAGGGGGTGCTGGTGCCATGTGCGAAGATCACATCCACGTCCGTGGGCTGCAATCCACTCACCTCTAGTGCCCCGCGCATTGCGCGCACCGCGCCATCTCCATTCGGATCCGGCGCAGTAACGTGATAGGCATCACCCGTCAGCCGCCCGCCAAGCACTTCCGCGTAGATGTTCTTCGCACCACGTGCGCGGGCATGCTCCTCGCTCTCCAAAATGAGCACCGTGGCTCCCTCACCGTACACAAACCCGTCGCGATTCTTGTCAAAAGGTCGGCTGGCCCGTTGCGGATTGTCGTTCCGGCACGAGAGTGCCCCCATACGCGCCAGCGAGGCAAAAGCAAGCTTGGTGGTCACCGATTCGCATCCACCGGCGATCACAAAATCTGCCTCGCCGCGCTGGATAAAATGATATGCCTCGATCAACGCATAGCTGCCGCTGGCACACGCGAGCGTGCTGGTCAGAATGGGACCCCGGGCGCCGGTCTCGATGGATACCAGGCACGATACCGCATTGGGCATGATGATCGGAAGCAACAAGGGATTGATGGCACGTGGACCCTTCTCCGCCAGAACGAGGGTTGCCTCCTCCATCATCCCGATGCCCCCTCCACCGGTCGCGATCACGACTCCGACGCGCTCAGCGTTGTTCCCATCGACTTTCAACTCGGCGTCTTCTAATGCCTGACGGCTAGCCGCAATGGCGTATTGCGTCACAGTCGCAGTGCGCTTGATGGTCTTGAAATCCATCCAGCGAGAGGGGTCAAATCCCTTCACCTCGCACGCAATGCGCACTGGGAAGTCGCTGGCATCAAAAGCGGTGATATAACCTGCTCCAGATACCCCATTCACCAAGTTGTTCCAGAAGGTAGGTACGTCGTTACCGATAGGTGTGATGGCACCCAAGCCAGTGACGAAAACTCGAGTCACTCGCAAACCTCCTTGATCGGGAGAATAGTCGCATGGAATGAATGCCAGTATATTCACGACCGGATAACATGGCAAGTTATGGAAGTACTTGCGCCAGGAGATCGTCGCCGGGCAATGCACATCTGTCCAATGATTTCTACTGATACCCTACTGCGAAAATAGAGGGGGGTAGTAAGGATAAACATGGACGAGCAAGTGGAAAGTCGCTACGTAGCCGTTGTTCGGATTGCCCATCGACTGGCACACGCACTAGAGTCCTTGACCTAGAGCTACTCTCCATTATAATCATTGACCACCGGCCGCTCCGATTCGCTCCCAAATCGAAATGCACCCGGCCCCTCCTGTCTGTTTGACACGCCTCACAGGCACATTATAATGGGACTCCAAGTGGGGTCCTGTCGCCTGTCCCTCAGGTGGCATCCCCGCCCAATCTGCCATGAAAGGAGGTGCATTGATCCCGAAAACTCTCCGTCATCCCCCCTGTCAGTGCCCGGTGGTTCGCAGGACTTGAAATGGACATTCCAAAGGAAGGATCTCCAAGGGAGGATTAACCAATGAAGCACGCTCTGCTCATTTTTGGCACGTTGGTAACGATTGTGGCATTGCTCATCGGAGGTTGCGCCGGGCCGACCGCAGCACCGCCCGCCACGGAAGCGCCCAAGGCGACCGAGGCACCTGCCACCGAGGCGCCTAAGGCGACCGAGTCACCCGCTACGGAAGCGCCCGCCGCCACCGAACCCAAAACCGCTGCACCCCTCAAGATCGCTTATATCCGACCCACCAATGAGCCCTACTACAAGTACGGCTTCGACGGCGCATCCATGATGGCCAAAGCCATGGGGGTCGAGATACTCGGCTATATCTCCGATATGAAGGCGGAACGCGAACTGGCCAGCATCGAGGACGCCATCACCCAGAAGGTGGACGGCATCGTCCTGATGTCGGTCAGCTCCACGGCGATGACCGCCAGCGTCAATAAGGCATACGAGGCGAAAATCCCCATCTTCCTCATTTTCGGCTACAACGAGGAAATCCTGGACAAGATGGTGGGCACCATCCAGGCGGACTGCAACCTGTCGGGCAGCATCATCGGCGAGTGGGTCGCCAAGAACATCCCCGAGGGTGAGGTGGCCGTGATCATGGGCCTGCCGGGCCGCGGCGATGCCGAGTGCTATCGCGATGCGTTCAAGCGCGAGATGGAGAAGAACCCCAAGCTCAAGCTGGTCGCCTCGGTGCCGGGTGACTGGAACCGCCAGAAGGCTTTCGATCAGATGCAGAACCTCATCACCTCGAACCCCGACCTGAAGGCGGTCTTCGTGCAGAACGAGGACATGGCATTGGGCGCGATCCAGGCGCTTAAGCAGGCGGGTAAGGAGGGCCAGGTTGCTATCGTGTCGCAGAACGGCGCGCCCTACGGCCTGGAAGCGATCGCTGCGGGCGGGATCAAGGCGACGGTGGCGTGGTCGCCCTCGCAGGAAGCCGCCCTGGCAGTGCGCATGCTGGTCGAGCACCTGCGCGGTCAACCCCAGGACTTCAAGCTGACCATCACCCCGATGAAGGTCATTACCAAGGACAACGTGAACGAAGCAACGCCCTGGGAGCCGACCGAGCAGTCGATCCAGGAGACGCTCAAGCTGGATCTGAAGTCCCTGAAGCATCAGTTTGCCACGACAGCCGGTTATTGATGTGCCCGATGGGACGCAGCCTGCCCGGGGCAAGCCATGTCTTTCGGGAGCAGGTTTTGGGCACGCGACGGTGCACAATGCCCAGGGTTGTAGAGGCGAATGATGGTTCGCCCCTGCGCCCTGGGCGGGTATCTTAAGCCCTGACAGGCTGTCGCCCGACCATGGTAGGGGCACGGCATGGCATGCCCCTACCCCACCATCCACGGGCAGAGCCGGGGTGGCGGAAGCTTCACAGCACATAACTTTCCACGGACCACTTTGCGAGGAGCGCGTAGGATGAAGATCGGAATTGACAGCTACTGCTACCATCGTTACTTTGGCGAAATCTATCCCAACCAAACCGACCCGGGGCGGCGCATGAGCTACCAGGATTTCCTGCGTCGCGCCGTGCAACTGGGCGTGGACGGCGTCTCGCTGGAGACCTGCTTCTTCGAGAACTTCTCGGACCGCTATCTGGCCAGCTTGAAAGAGATCATCGATGAGGGCCGCCTGGAGGTCGTCGTCGCTTGGGGGCATCCCAAGGGCTTTGAGGGGGGCAAGAAGCCGGAAGCGATGGAAGAGATGAAGGCAATGTTCCGGGTGTGCCATGCCCTCGGCGCCAAGGTGATGCGCGTGGTCGGCTCCAGCCTGGACTACCGTAACGACCCCCATGGGCCGCAGATCGATGCCCTGACGCAGCTGTTCAAGGAGGGCGCCCGCATGGCTGAGGGCGAAGGGGTGCGGCTGGCAGTCGAGAACCACTTCGACTTCACCGCCGAGGAGTTCCTCGACCTGATCCAACGGGTGAACTCGCCCTATTTCGGGCTTACCCTCGACACAGGCAACGCGTTGCGCATCGGTGATGATCCGGTGGAGGCGGCGCGCATGCTGGCGCCGCATGTCTTCGCCACGCACACGAAGGACGTGGCGCCGCTCTACGGCGTCAGCCCGAAGGAATGGTATTTCTTCGCCTGCGTGCCGATCGGCCAGGGTATCATCAACATCCCGGCGCTGGTGGATGTGCTCCTGGCGGGCGGCTACCAAGGCCTGTTTGCCATCGAGCTGGACTATATGGATCCCAGGTACCGCGATGAAGACTGGGCGGTGGAGGAGAGCGTCAAGTACCTGCGCAACCTGAGACAACACCGCGCGATCGGAATAACAGGAGGGTGAGGTGGCAGCTGAATCCTTCACACCGGTTCAGTACCAGGCACTTCCTGGGGTTCACCTGGGCATCGGGGTGCTCGGGTATGGCTTCATGGGTAAGGTGCATTCGAATGCCTATCTC
>QEXY01000094.1 GCA_003130875.1 Ardenticatenia bacterium | reverse complement strand
GGGGTATACCTGCGTCCTCATGCCAAGACGCACAAGTGCCCTATGCTGGCCCACATGCAGCTGGCAGCAGGTGCCATCGGGATCACCTGCGCCAAGCTGAGCGAGGCAGAGGTCCTGGTGGCCGCCGGGATCCGTGATATTCTGATCGCCAATCAGGTGATCGGAAGCGCCAAGATCGCACGCTTGGTCAATCTGGCGGCGCATAGCGAGGTCATTGTGGCAGTGGATGACCCGGAGAATGTCGCCGAACTGGACGCCGCGGCTCAGGCAAAAGGGGTTCGGTTGCGCGTGGTGATCGAGATTGACATCGGCATGCAACGGTGCGGGGTTACGCCGGGCCAACCGGTGCTCGAGCTGGCACGGCAAATTACCAGGTCGCCCGGGTTACGCTTCGAAGGGGTGATGGGCTACGAAGGGCACGTCATCTTCACGCCCGACCCGGAAGAACGCAAGGCAAAGACAGAAGCCAGCCTCCAGCGAATGATGGACAGCGTTGAACTGCTTAGAGAAGCGGGTTTTCCGGTGAAGATTGTGAGTGGCGGTGGCACCGGCACCTACTTCATCACTGGCCGGTATCCTGGCATCACCGAGCTTCAAGTAGGTTCTTACATCACGATGGACAGTCAGTACCGTGAGGTCGTTGGCATCGACTTTGCCTACGCACTCACCGTGCTGGCAACCGTGATCCGCGTCCATGGAGACAAGCGCGCCATTGTGGACGCCGGCATGAAAACCATGACGCGCGACTTCGGCATGCCACTCGTCCTGGAGCCGCCGGGCTGGAAGATGACCGCATTGGCCGAAGAACATGGCTTCCTGGAACGCCTGGACGGCCCGCCGCTCAAGCGCGGCGACAAGGTGAAAATCGTGCCCAACCACGGCTGTACCACTATCAACTTACACGACCACTATTATGTCATTCGACGAGGTATCCTGGAGGCCATCTGGCCCATTGCAGCACGTGGCAAGATATACTGATTTTGGGTCAAGGAGGAGAACGTTATGCAGCGACGTTTCGAGAACAAACGCGTCTTGATCACTGGGGGAAGTCTGGGCATCGGCAAGGCAACGGCGGAACGTTTCGCCTCTGAGGGGGCACGCGTGCTCATTACCGCCCGCCGTGCGGAACCCCTGGAAGCCACTGCGCGCGAGCTCCGAGAGAAGTACGGCGGCGAGGTGCTGACGTTCCAGATGGACGTCTCCAAGAAAGCGGACGTGGACCGCATGATGGCTTTCGTGATGGAAAAGTGGGGCGGTGTCGATATTCTGATCAACAACGCTGGCATCGCCTACACGGAGCCCTTCCTGGAGATCACCGAGGAACGCTGGGACGAGGTCATTAACATCAATCTCAAAGGGCAGTTTTTGGTCGGTCAGGCGGTGGCACGTGAGATGGCCAAAGCGCGCTCGGGGGTCATCGTCAACATGGGGGCGACCAACGGGCTGGTCGGCGAGCTGCATTACGCGCACTACAACGCCAGCAAAGGCGGCATCACCCTGCTGACCAAGTCCATGGCATTGGACCTGGCGCCCTACGGCATCCGAGTCAACTGTGTTGCGCCCGGCTACATCGTCACGCCGCTTTCCTCAGGCATGGATTCCGATGAGTTTGTAAAAGAGTATATCGAAAAGTACATCCCCCTGGGACGCACAGGCAACCCGGAGGAGGTGGCAGCAGTCTATGCCTTCCTCGCCAGTGACGATGCCTCCTTCATCACCGGGGAAGTGATCGTGGTGGACGGTGGACAGCTCGCCTTTTAGTGCATCGCGCTCCCCGGTGGACGCGAACTGTCACCTTACCTGGCCAGCTTTGGTGTGGGTGGGAGGCTTATGAGCGAGTCAGCGAGCAATCCGAAAGACGAGCTACAACAGATTGCCCCTGGTGTCTACGTTCACACCGGTTATGAGGGCGCGAATGTAGGCTGTATTCTCACCGATGTGGGCGCCATCGTCGTGGACACCCCGCTGATCCCAGAGGAGGGAAAGGCATGGGCTGCTGAAGTCCTGCGTCTGGCTAAACGGGTGCTCTATGTGTTCAATACCGATCACCATCGCGCCCATATTATGGGCAACCAGTACTTCGATGCACCGGTGATCGCCCATGAGCTGGCCTGGAAGGAGATGTCCAGCTATCGAGATGCCTTCATTGAACGCACCAAGAATCTTTTCAAGCGTCAACCGGAGATCGCCGCGCAATTCGATGAAGTGGTGATCAAGAAACCCGAGATCACGTTCACCGGGCGGCTCATCATCAAAAAGGGTGGGCGCGAGGTACATTTTATCTATTTGGGCGGTCACACACCGGCAACATGCGGGGTCTGGCTGCCCAAGGAAAAGATCCTTTTCACCGGCGATGTCGTGGTGGTGGGAGAGCATCCTTCCCTGGGACAGAGCAACAGCAAGGAGTGGCTGGAAACTCTGGCGCGGTTGCGTCGGATGTCGCTGAACGCCATCGTGCCGGGCCACGGCCCCCTGTGCGACGTCGAGGCAACCCAGCCTATTTCGGAGTACATCCGCCTGATGCGCCTGAAGGTGCGCAACCAGATCAAAGCAGAGCGCAGCAAATCCGAAGCGGCCACGGTGGTCAGCCAGATGATCGATTACTTCCCCTATCGTCCTGGCGACCGCTCCTTTGTGGAAAAGCGCATCCGGGCCGGCGTTAATCGCATCTACGACGAGATAAAGGCGGCCTATGATGAAGGAAAGGGTGCTGGCGAAGAGGATTCTCTGTCCTAACAGAACACGGTGAGACATGCAGCCGTACTTGGACCTGCTCCGCTATGTGCTCGCCTGCGGGAAGCGCAAAGCAGACCGCACGGGAGTGGGCACATTGAGCATCTTCGGCGCGCAGCTGCGCTTCGACCTGGCGGCCGGTTTTCCCCTGGTGACCACTAAGCAGATGTTCTGGCGAGGCATCGTCTATGAGCTGCTCTGGTTTCTGCGTGGCGATACGAACATCCGCTGGCTGAATGAGCACGGCGTGCACATCTGGGACGAATGGGCGGATGCAGATGGCAATTTGGGACCGGTATATGGCTATCAGTGGCGTGCGTGGCCAACACCCGATGGGCAGCACATCGACCAGATCAGCTGGGTAGTCGAGGAGATCAAGCGCAATCCGGATTCGCGCCGCCTGGTGGTCAGCGCCTGGAACGTGGCCGACCTGGAACGCATGGCGTTGCAGCCATGCCACGTGTTGTTCCAATTCTATGTGGCCGAGGGTCGCCTCTCGTGTCAGCTGTATCAGCGCAGCGCGGATTTGTTCCTGGGGGTGCCCTTCAACATCGCCTCCTATGCCCTGTTGACGCTGATGGTGGCACACGTGACCGGCCTGCAACCGGGTGAGTTCATCCATGTCCTAGGAGATGCCCACATCTATCTGAACCACCTGGAGCAAGTGCAGCTGCAGTTAACTCGCACACCCTATCCCTTGCCACGCGTGCAGCTCAATCCGGCAGTAACATCCCTTTTCGATTTCCGGTACGAAGACATTCAGCTATTGGACTATCGCTGCCATCCGCCTATTAAGGCACCAGTGGCAGTTTAATCCATTTGCGACAGCTGCGCCCCGGCTATCCCATCAATTCCAGCGCCAGCCGTCGCTTGAGAGCACCCAGGCGGGTTGCGGCACGCTGCTCCAGACTGATACCGAAGATCTCGATCACACTGTCAAGGCCATAACCGACCAGGAACATGCTGAAAGGGGTCACCTTGTCCGCACCAGTGGTGAACGCCAGCGCAAAGAAACCCATCAGAGCCATCAACAGCTTGAACAGGATGTAGCCAAATCGCGCGTTGATCCAAAGCAGGGCATCCTCTAGCGCGATGATGGGCGGGCGTCCACCCTGCAGCTGCACCTGCTTGGTGGTGCTGATGCCGATGTGAACGAGGACTCCGACCAGCACCGCTGCCCAGCCCACCAGCAGTGTCCCGAGGCGCGTGGGCTGTAAGGGCCAATCCGACAGTGGCAGGTGACACGCTGCCACAATCAAGCCGGAAGCTGCCACAAAAGCCAGCGCCACACCGACCGCGGTGAGATAGCGATGCATCGGGTTCTGGGAATAGCGGTAGATCAACCCCATCTCGACGTTCACCAATCCCCCGGTAAGCACCCGGGGTGCCCAGGCTAGATAGTTGAGCATCTTGACGCGCTCCTCGAGGTCAGGTAGCTCGTCCGCAAAGACATCGTGGAACGGGATGTAATAGCCTGGACGAGCCAACCGGAGCCATTCGTTGACGCGCTCCGGGATGGTGATCAGGCCAACCTGAAACACGATCTTGCGGCAGAGCGCTTCCAGCACACCCAGCTGACGTAGATATTCCTGTACGCTGAATGCAGCGTCCGGGTCGTGCGCCAGAGGGATGGCTTCGACCTGTGCCCAGAGGCTGACGATGCGGCGCACCGGTTCGGCGCCAGGGATTCCACGCAGCAGATTGG
>QEXY01000016.1 GCA_003130875.1 Ardenticatenia bacterium | reverse complement strand
TGCCTCAGCCAGCGGATGATGTCGGCCAGGGGGATGCGCCGGAAATCAAAACGCTGGCAACGCGAGATGATCGTGGCCGGGATCTTGTGCGGCTCGGTGGTTGCCAGGACAAAGATCACATGCGGGGGTGGCTCTTCCAAGGTTTTGAGCAAGGCATTGAAAGCTGGCTCGGTCAGCATATGCACTTCGTCGATAATGTAAAACTTGTAGCGTGCCTCGTTCGGTCGGAAGCCCACCTTGTCGCGCAGATCACGGATCTCGTCGATGCCACGGTTGCTGGCGGCGTCGATCTCGATGAGGTCGATCAAACTGCCCTCATCCACCGCGCGGCAGATGCGACAGCTGCCGCAGGGTTTCTCCGCACCCTCACCCTCACAGTTCACCGCCTTCGCCAACAGGCGCGCCATCGTAGTCTTGCCTGTCCCGCGCACGCCGGCGAACAGATAAGCGTGGCTGATACGCCCACTAGCAAGCGCATTGCGCAGCGTGCGCGTTACGTGGTCCTGTCCAATGACCTCGTCGAAGGTGCGAGGACGCCATTTTCGATAGAGGGCCAACGTTGCCATGCCATTCCATCCAGAAAGCGCTGCTGTGATGTCGTGTCTAGTGTACCACCCCGAGCGCTTTTCAGCAAGGAGTTTCTCCGTACCGTCGGCATGTCAACCCGGCTCGAATCGCGCTCATCACCCGCCCTTTTCGACACGCTCCGAACAATCCGAGCGGGGGATTGACAGGGCTATGTCATCTGACGCATAATATTTGAGGAGAAATATTGCGTAATGTTACGATGTGGGATGGACTGGGCCCGCTATGCCTGAGTTCAGGGTGGTATCGGACTTCCAACCTACGGGAGACCAGCCGGAAGCGATTGAACAGCTGGTGGCCGGCCTACGTGCTGGGGTGAAGCACCAGACCTTGCTGGGCGCCACCGGCACGGGCAAGACGTTCACCATCGCCAAGGTCATCGAGGCGGTGCAGAAGCCCACCCTGGTGATGGTGCACAATAAGACGCTGGCCGCTCAGCTATACAGCGAGTTTCGTGAATTTTTCCCCGACAACGCCGTCGAGTATTTTGTCAGTTATTACGATTACTATCAGCCGGAAGCATATATCCCGCGCACAGATACTTACATTGAGAAGGATGCCAGCATCAATGACGAAATCGACCGACTGCGACTGGCTGCCACACAGGCGCTCTTTTCGCGGCGTGACGTGATCATCGTGGCGTCGGTGAGCGCCATCTACGGCCTGGGCGACCCGGTTGAATATGGCAAGGTGGTCATCCACCTGCACCAGGGCGAGACACGCAAACGCGATAAGATCTTGCGCCACCTGGTGAGCATTTACTATGAGCGCAACGACTTACAGTTGAAGCATGCGTCTTTCCGCGTGCGTGGTGACACATTGGAGGTCATGCCACCGTACGGCAACGTGGCCTATCGGATCGAATTCTTCGGGGATGAGATCGAACGCATCACCGAGATTGACCCGCTGACCGGTGAAGTCCTGGCACGTCGCACCAGTTTGGACATCTACCCAGCCAAACATTTCATCACGCCGCAGGAGAAATTGGTGAAAGCTATCCAGGACATTGAGGCCGAGCTGGAGGAACGCCTGGCCGAGTTGCGCGCCCAGGGGAAGCTGCTCGAAGCACAGCGGCTAGAACAGCGCACACGCTATGACATCGAGATGCTGCGCGAGGTAGGCTACTGCGCCGGCATCGAGAACTACTCACGCCATCTGGGCCAGCGCGAGCCAGGCTCCACTCCCTGGACGCTGCTCGACTATTTCCCCGACGACTTCCTGATGGTCATCGACGAGTCCCACATGACCATCCCACAAATTCACGGCATGTACCATGGCGACCGCAGCCGCAAGCAGGTGCTGGTGGATTATGGATTCCGCCTGCCCAGCGCACTGGACAACCGCCCGCTCAGCTTCGAAGAATGGGAAGCGCACATCCACCAAGTCATCTATACCAGCGCCACTCCAGGTCCCTATGAACTGAGCGTCTCGAAAGGACACGTGGTGGAACAGGTGATCCGTCCCACCGGACTGGTCGACCCGCAGATCATCGTGCGTCCGGTCAAGGGGCAGATCGACGACCTGATCGCCGAGATCAGGAAGCGCGTCCAGCGCGGCGAACGCGCGCTCGTGACCACGCTGACCAAACGCATGGCCGAAGACCTGGCCGACTATCTGATGGAGCTGGGCATCAAAGTGCACTATCTCCACAGTGATATCGAGACTCTGGAACGCGTCGAGATTTTGCGCGATCTGCGCCTGGGCGTATACGACGTGGTAGTAGGCATCAACCTGCTGCGCGAAGGCCTTGACCTTCCGGAGGTCTCATTGGTGGCCATCCTGGACGCGGATAAGGAGGGCTTTTTGCGTTCTGAATCGGCGCTGATCCAGACCATCGGACGCGCCGCCCGCCACGTGGAAGGCACCGCTATCATGTATGCCGACATCATCACCGAATCGATGCGTCGTGCCATCGAGGAGACCAACCGGCGGCGGGCGAAACAAATCGCCTACAACCAGGCCCATGGCATCGAGCCCCGTTCGATTGTCAAAGCAGTGCGCGACCTGACGGATCGCATCCAGCTGCACAAAGCCGCTGAGGAACGCGCGCCATATCGTATCCGTCACGACATACCTAAAGAAGAAGCCCATCATCTGATCAAAGAGTTAGAGAAACAGATGAAAGCAGCGGCCGCGCAGCTCGAATTCGAGAAGGCAGCCCTCTTACGTGACCAGATCTTCGAACTGCGCCGCCTCGTTGAGGATATAGATTCACGCCCCGTGTGGGAGAAGGTACAGCAAGGTGTGTGAATGACCTCCACGAACACCAAAGAGACCCTTGATCAAGCGATCGCAGCGCTCAAAGCCGGCCAGAAAGCAGAAGCGCGCCGCCTTCTGGAAGGCATCCTGGCAACGGATCGCTTCAATGAAAACGCGTGGCTGTGGATGAGCGGAGTGGTGGACACCGATGCTGAACGCATCGTTTGTCTCGAAAATGTGCTCACCTTGAACCCCTACAATGAACGGGCACGCAAGGGATTGGAACAACTTGGGCGCACGCCCCCACCGCTTCCCATCACCCCTCTGCTTTCTCCCCAGGTGTCGCCAAGGATCGCTTCCCTGCCGAGTGTTCCCACTCCACGCACAGCCCATGTGGATGCACCAGCCTCCTCTTCGGATTCGTCGCGCACAGAGGTTGCGGACTATCGCCTTTATATCGCCGTCATCATCGCCCTATCGCTGATGCTTATTTGTGCCGTAGTGGGCATCTTGGCCGCAGCGCTTTTCGTCACACCAGGAGGATGATCCTCGATCGTTTCTCGGGTTCTTGAGGGGGATAATTGATCTCTCTGGTGCTTGATGGGCCTCAAAAACCTGCCCCGAAGGACGGTCAATCAGGATAACTCCATCCATACCAGCCCACTCACCATCTTCGGGTAGAAATCGGTGGACTTCTGGGGCATCTTCTCACCTGCCTCGGCACACGCGCGCACCTGCTCTACTCGGGTCGGGTTGAGCAAGAAGAGAAACTGCGCCTCTCCCCGTTGCACAGATCGAATACCCTCTTCTGCGTCGCGCAGATAACGCAGGTTTTTCTGGCGTGCGATGGACTCGGCGCTCAGCCCCATCAGCCGCTCCAACACCAGCTGGTGCAGCACCACTACATCCAATTCGCGCCATATCGCGGGGCGGTCAGGCAGGAGCTCGGCCATAATGCGCATATCGCGCAATGTCCAGATGGATTGGCGATCGCGCGCAACAAACCCGAACACACCGCCTTTCTCTCGCCTGGAGCGCAGCAGGGCTATCACCTGTCCTGGCTGTGACAGGGGTTCGACGGTGAAATGGGCCGTCGCAGCCGCCTCCAGCTCGGCTGGGGTCAATCGATCGTATGAATGCACCAGTCGATGGGTTGGCAGGATAGTCAACGCTGGATCATCCAGGCTGACCAACGCTGCCAGGGCATAGTTGTATCCGGTATCCAGGGAGGCATCTGGAAGGACAGCGCGCATCTCGGCGCGATAAATCAACGCCGTCTCATAGCGATGGTGTCCGTCGGCAATGATCAAATTGCGCTTGGGCGCCATCTCGCTCTGGATGTGTTCCAGGACAAGCGGGTCGCGTAGGATCCACATCTGATGACACACGTCGTGCTCAAACGTCTCATAGGTTTCTAAATCCGGCGCACGACCGTTCACCGCAGCATCGAGCAATGCATTGAGGTGATTCGCGGGGTCAGGATAAAGCAGAAAGATGGGCTCAAAGCTCACCTGCGTCGCGCGAAAGAGCTGCAGACGGTCCTCCTTGGGCGCAGTTAGGGTACGCTCGTGGGGCAACACAATTCCCTCTTCAAACGGGGTCAGTTGCAACGCGGCAATAAGTGCGCGCCGCCGCAGCGTCTCCCCCTCCGGAGACCGAAACACCTGGTGATAGACATAGAAGGATGGCTGGGTGTCGCGCACCAAAACGCCAATTTGCAGCCAATGACGATGAAGGTCTGCGACACCCACGTAGGGATTTGCCAAGGAAGAAGGCGATGTGGTGGGATCGCCCAAAATCAGCTTGACAAAGTTGTAGGGGTGTTGCTGCAAGTATTGTGTATGCATTGCGGGTGAGATGCGGTCATACGGCTGGGTAACCACCCGACTCAGCTCCGATACCAGCGCGGGATTATAACGTACACCCCGGAAAGGTTTTATAACGGCCATTGTCACACTCCTACTGATAACCCATGCATGATTGCCAGCCCCAAGACCATCGCCAACTCGGTTATCTCCGACATCGCGCCAACGGTGTCGCCGGTGTGGCCTCGCAGCCAATGCGCCACCCACGCTGCTCCTGTGCTTCCCCAAAACATCGCCCATGCCAGCGCCATAATGCCTGGAAGCTGCAACCAGACGAACAAGATCACAATGGCGATTACCGCGTTCACGATAATGTGTTCCCGTGTGGTAGCGGCAAAAAAGTCACCTGCCATTCCCCCTTCCGCGCGTGCATAGGGGTAAAGATACAAGATCCATGCCTGAGCCAGCCGGCCTGCCACGGGCGCGCAACCCAATGCCGCGATACCCCAAGAAGGAGACAGCCCGGCTAAAAGGCCAAACTTTAGCAAGAGCAAGCACACAATCCCGATCACTCCAAAAGCACCGGTACGCGAGTCCTTCATGATGACAAGGGCACGTTCGCGCGGGGCACGGGAGCCCACGCCGTCGCACATATCCGCAAAGCCGTCCAGGTGTAGGCCGCCGCTGAGCACCACCAATGCAACGAGGCCGAGCGCTGCGCACGCGATCCAGGGCAACCGAAGATATGCCACCCATACAATTGCCGCTGTCAAGGCACCGATCAGTCCACCTGTCACTGTCCACCACCACAGCATCATCCGTGGAGCGGTCGACGTTTCGTCCAGCCAGCGCTCTGGCACCGGGATGGTGGTTAGGAAGCGCAAAGCTGCCCATACACTGCGCATTGCCGCATCCCTACCATGGCATAGTGGAAGCACGTAATGCCTTCAAATCCAAAGGCATGCCTGCGATCACGACATAAGCCCAGTCCGCTTCCCGTGCCAGAACCTGATTGGCGTATCCCATCATATCACGGAACAACCGGCCTGTCGGATAGGGTGGCACTAATCCACTGCCCACCTCGTTGCTGACGATGATGACATCCGCAGCGATGCGACGCACTGCAGTGAGAATGAGGGTCATCTCCTCGTCGACCTGCTGGTGGATCTTCTCTTCTACATCACTTGTCAATTCCGTGTCCTGCGGCAGATCAGCGGGCAAGAATTGAGCGAGATACAGGGTCAGACAGTCAACCAACAGTAAATCGTGATTCAGCGCGGCCTGGGTCAGACCGATCGCCAAGCCCACAGGACATTCGAGCGTGCTCCAGTGCGCAGGACGTCGTTGCCGGTGCACTGTCACGCGGCGGGCCATCTCCTCGTCGGCGATCACCGCCGTGGCGATATAACATACCCGGCCGGGATGGCGACGCGCCAGTGTCTCGGCGAAATGGCTCTTGCCTGATCGAGCACCGCCCGTGACAAAGACTAATTTTCCCATTGCATCCCTGCAAACGTGTGCCATCTATCTGCTATGACGCAGGAAAAAGTACCAGATAATGGCAATGTGGACGAGCGCGCTCGCCGCAATGACCTGAGAGTATGGCGCATAACGTCTGGGATCTGTCTTGTGACGGAAGACCAGCCTAGCTGCTGCCGCGCCCAAGAAGCCACCCACCACGGCCAGTCCGAGCAGCAGCGCGTTGGGTACGCGCAGCCAGCGGATCTTGGAAAGGACTTTGTCCAGCCCGTACACACCGAAAGTGGTGATATTAGCTGCCACGAGCCAGATAAAGTATTCCGGCCAGTCCAGGCGCGCATTCAACAGAGCAAACAGGATGGCAAGCGGCAGAACAGCTGTGATGGCAAACACCAGGTAAGGCATCGCGCACCCGCATATTTCCCTTACGTCGCTCGGTTAACCTCACGAGTATAGCACAGTCGGTGAGGTCGCCCAAGTTGAACACCTTGACGATAACCCTTGTAATGGGCTAATATATCGTTACCGGCCTCTAGGTCGCAGGCGAGGATCAGATCGGCCGCAATGCCATCCAACAACACCGGCGGGAAAAGGGCGATCCCCTCATCCCCGCGATACCCCCAACGTTGCAACACCGCCAGCGGCGGTTGGTTCTCCATCCCCACCCCCGTGTGC
>QEXY01000093.1 GCA_003130875.1 Ardenticatenia bacterium | reverse complement strand
GGTTGCCCACCAGTGCCAGGATCTCGCCTGTCCTGGCGTCCAACACAACCGCAGCGCCGTTGGAGACGTCTTTGTTGCGCAGGGCAGCTACCTGGCGTGCCACCTCCTCTTCAGCGATCGCTTGGATGCGCGGATCGAGTGTGGTCACCACCTTCAAACCGGGCTCGTGATAAAGAGCATCGGCACCATAGCGTGACTCCAACAACTGACGCACGTAGACGACAAAGTGGGGGGCACGCAGCTGGACGGGGGGTGGCTTATATTCCAAATACTGCTGATAAGCGGCCAGCGCCTGCGCCGGAGTCACATAACCCGCTTCCACCATCAGCCCCAAAACGACCTGTTGGCGCTTCTTGGCCCGCTCGGGATAGACGATCGGGTCATATGTGGCAGGTGCTTGGGGCAATCCGGCCAACAACGCTGCTTCTGCCAAGTCCAGATCGGCAGCTGACTTGCCAAAGTAGGTCTGAGCGGCTGCTTCGATGCCATATGCCAGATTGCCGTAATAAATCTGATTCAGATAAATCTCGAGAACCTTGTCCTTGGGATAGCGACGTGCCACCTCGATGGCCAGAACCGCCTCGCGCAGTTTGCGTCGCAGGCTCTTCTGAGCGCGTTCCTCTGGGCTGAGTAACACGTTGCGCACCAGCTGCTGGGTGATGGTACTGCCTCCGGAGACTACCTCCCCCTCACTGAGCGCATAATAGAGAGCACGAACCACCGCAATGGGATCCACCCCCACATTTGCATAAAAGAAACGATCTTCGGTGGCAATCGTCGCGGCGATAGCGTAACGTGAAATGCGCTGCAGCGGCATCCAGGTGCGCCGCCCGCCATGAGGATCCATGAGCTCCCACAGCAAGCCGCCCTCACGGTCGTAGATCTGGCTGCTGGCAAAGCGAAAGGCACGTCGTTCCAGATCTTCGGGCAAGGGTAGCTGGGCTGCTACATAGAAATAGCCGATCAACCCGAGCGTCAATAGCCCGCTGAACAGCACCCCCCAGCCCAACATAACCCACATGAACAAGCGCCAAAACCGCCGGGCTGCCGAAGATGCCTGGAGAGAATCGGCATGCACCACCGAAGCGCGGAATGACTGCGTCTCAAATGATGCATTCGGGTTCCATTCAGTGTTTGGAACACCCTCCACAAGCAGCCTATCAGGAGGGACTGTCGAATCACTCGGCGGCGAGGTCAGGCGGCGCAGCGGACGTATGGGCTGGGTCGGTTCATCGTTCATGGCGCAGACAAAATAAAAAAAGGACGATACCGTCCTCTCAACATACGTCTAATTGAGAACTTAACATCCAAGAGTGGAGGGCCATCCCACCATTGGATGACACCCGCGCATCTCCCCCGGGTCAGAATTCCATATCTTCTTCGCCGGGAGAACGCTTGTAACGATAGATGATGCGGCCACGCTCCAGATCATAGGGCGACACCTCAACACGCACCCGGTCGCCCAGCAAGACGCGGATATAATATTTGCGCATCTTGCCGGAGAGATAGGCCAGCATCTCGTGCCCATTGTCCAGCTGGACACGGAACGTCGTGTTGGGCAAGCTCTCGATTACCGTCCCTTCAAGTACCAGTTTATCCTTGCTATCAGCCATTGCACTCCTTTCTATCCCAGAGTACTCCCTACACATCATTAAATTGGCTTTAATACACTGTAACATTATTCGCCGATTCCGTCAATTTTTACGCTGATCTTAGATCGCTTCACTGAATGAAGCGGAGAAGGAAGTGCAACGGCGAACAGTGGTTCCCCATTCTTTGTGAGTGTATGAGAGGCTGGAGGGGAATACTGCGGGTACCTTGAGACTGAAGCGCTTGCAATATTTCTCCGGATCTCTGTGCTATGACAGATTGTCCACTAGACGACCATAGGGCGTGCGCACCCTGGCACACCATTAGCATCCGCTCGCTCGAGTAACGCGAGCAAAACAGCAGGCAGCTGCGCAGGCGAGCGCACACATGCATCCGCAGTGGCGAGTTCTTCTGCCGAGCCATAGCCGTACAATACTCCGACGGCTGCCACCCTATGCGCACGAGCCGCTTCGATATCCACCGCACGATCACCCACCACTATGGCCGGACGAGGTGCCAGGCGTTGTAACACTTCACCGATCATCTGGTATTTGGTATCGGTAGGCGCTTCACGGCAACGGATCATGTCAAAGAAATCGGCGATAGCATGGCTGCGCAGCACTTCATGTGCGTAGCGCGGCGAGGCATAGGTACACAGAGCCATCGCGCCCACAGCCGGGCGCAGACGGGTCAGCACCTGATCGATGCCGTCGTAGAGATGGGCGCTGCGAGAGAGTAGTTCGTGCTCCCGCTGGAGTACGGCAGCCAACACCTCTTCCGCCAAATGAGGTGGACAAAGCGAGCGCACCCAACGGTGGAACTCGTCCTCCAGTGGGCCGATGTAGTGTACAATCTCCTCCTCGGTCGGGATCGGCAGACCGTATGCACGGAAAACCTGTTGCACCGCCGGAACAGTAGCACAGTCGGAGCGGAACAATGTGCCGTCCAGATCGAAGATGATCAATCCACGACGATGGTCTCTCGAATGTTCAGGAGAGCTCATTGCACAGGTTCTGATACATTAAATCGGGCGATTTGATCGGCCAGGAAGCGTGCGATCACCTCATTGGCGAAGGGCCAGGCATACACAAAGGTGACCTCAGGATAGCGTTGGCGCGCACGCTCGATGGCAGCCGGGATTTCCCTTTCGGCATGGTCGCCACCCCGTGTCAGCATTGGGGTGAGTACCATGACACGCTGTGCACCGCGTTGAACAGCGATGTCCAATCCCTCCTCGACGTCGGGAGCGCAAAACTCGTTGAAGGCGACCACCACTTCGCAGGCAATCAGACGGCTCAGCTCTGCTCCGATGGCTTGAGAAGCGGCGTAAAAAGGATCATTGGCCGCCGTCCGCGGCCAGGTGCGGATACGCCACTCCAACGTGCGCAGCTGCCTCTCCATCTGAGAACGCTCTTCCGGGGTGGCGCGCTTGAGCTGGGCGCGCAAGGAGAAGAACGCGTCCAGTTCATGGCGCGGAAAATCACCGGGTAATGCTCCATGCATGGCAAGCACAATGACGGTTTTCATAGCAATATATGACCATTTCACATGTACGCGGGAATGGCACCTACTCGCAGGACGGGTGCCATTCCCGCTGTGGATTCAGACGTTAGGTATTAGATAAAGATGATCTGTGCGCCTTCGCTGATCTCCATAAATTCCATAGCCCCCAGCACGCGCTCTACGCCCGGGAACAGATCGTCCTTGGTCAACTTCATCATGTCCATGGACATCTTGCACCCGTAGAGGTGCCCACCGGCGTCCACGATCATTTGCAGAAACTCGCGCACGGGTGGAAAGTCCAGCTTGGCAATTTCCTTCTTCATCATCGAAGTGGCCATCGCGGTCATGCCGGGTAGGATGCTGATCAAATTGGGCATCCCCATGCTCGGGTTGCCGAGTGGAGTGATCTTCAAGTGATCCATCTTGCGGTCCACGATCATATCAAGCCCCCAGAAGGTGAAGAACATATGCACCTCGATGCCCGACATGAGCGCGGCATTGGCCAGCACCATACCCGGATAGGCCATGTCGAGACTGCCTTTGGAACAGATGATCGCCAGTTTGCGCTGTTTTTCTTCGCTCATCCCATACGCTCCTTGTGACTCTAACCCATTCTGATCGTTCCATCAAATGCAGCCAGTCGGCTTGCCCAAGCCGGCAATGCGCGCCACCTTCTTGGCCGGCCCTTTGGGGAACAAGGTGTAAAGCGTCTTGGTGTCCACCCCGCTCTCCTTCGTGATCCGGCGTAGCGTGGGCGACTCACCCCGCGCTTTGAAGTCAGCGCGGCAGAACTCGATCACCTTCCAGTGTAGATCGGTCAGCTGCTCGATCCCCTCCTCCCGAGCGATTTCCTCCGCGATTTCCCTAGTCCAGTCATTCGGATTGCAGAGGAATCCCTCCGCATCCACTTCGACGACTTTTCCAGCAATTTCCCGTGTTGGCATTTTGTGTCCTCCTTACTGCGTTAGTGAAGATTTTGGTATGCGAACGATCTACCAATATTTTGGCTTTTTTATCGCTCGCCCAACGCTGCGAGAAGATGCAACGTGCGGGCTAACCCGCGGCGAGTGGCCGGATGGTTCAGCTGACGCAGCAAGCTGAACAGAGAGGCATCCCCCCTGCCGTCTTCCTGCAAAGCGCTGAGCGTGCGTTGCAACACTTGCTGCGTCTCCGGCCGGCTGAGCTCTTTGAGCGTCGCCACAAGCGGCCGGACGTTATGGCGCAGTTGCTCCAGCTCCTCGCGACTGAAAGAAGCCACCATCTCATCAAACGCGTCGAACAAAGCGCGCAGGAAAGCGAAATATCCCTTGCGCTCCATCTCATCGAGGCGGTTCATCAGTGTGATAGCGACTTCACGGGTCAGCGGGCTGAAATCCTGCCAAAAATCCATTGCGCTTTCCAACTGTTCCAGCATGTGCCCCAGAAGACAGGTATCACGCAACAGGCGCTTAAACAGGAGCAACACATTTTCGAGACGAGCGCATTGCTCCACCTCTTCCAGCTGCTCGGAGAGCAGCTGAAACGCTTCCTTGGAGACAATCCCCAGGTCGGCGATCAGCTCGTCCCATTCTTGTTGGCGGCGCCGCTGACGTAGAGCTTCCTCAGTAAGGAATTCCACCTGGGCTGTCAGCCGGTCGAGCTTGTGTGCGAGTTCGGTGAGTGAGATCTCGGCGAGAGCAGTGGTCTCTTCAGCCATCGTTTTCCTCCTACTGCCACTTGCCGGCCATGGACATATGGGTGGTGATGGGCAACTCCTTGCCCTTGAGCAACAGGTTCCAATACATCCAGCGGAACATCATCTTACCCCAGTGGTTGATGGGCGACTCTTGCAACAAAGAGAAAGGACCTAGCCCAGGTAGCGGATAACGGCCTGGCAGCGGCTCGACATCGTAGTTAAAGTCGATTAGGAAGCCCTTGCCAAAACCTGACTCGATATAACAGTTGGCATGGCCATCGAAGCGGGCGGTCATCTCCAGGCCATCGATATAGCGCAAGAAGTTCTCGGTGAAGATCTCTGCCTGGAAATGGGCCACCGAGCCCGCTTTTGAGGTAGGTACATCCGCTGCATCGCCCAGGGCGAAGATGTTGGGATATTGGGTCGAGAGCAGGGTGTGCTTGTCCACGGGCACATGGTTGGTGTCGTTCCCAAGACCAGAGCGTGCAATGACGTCATCTCCCATATGGATGGCCACGGAGACGAGCAGGTCGTAGGAGATCTCCTGTCCATCGTAGGAGATGATCTTACGCGCCTCGGCATCCACCGACTCGATGGCGAACTCAGGCACCACGTGGATGTTCTTCTCCGCCAGCAAATTGCCCAGCAGCTGCGAAGCGCGCGGCTTGGTAAAAGCACCGGGCAGCGGCGTGGCGAGCGTGAGCTCCACACGCGAGCGTTTGCCCTGCCCGTGGAAATACCAGTCGGCCAGGAAGAGGAACTCCAGCGGTGCAACCGGGCACTTGATAGGCAGCTCGGAAATGTTGAGCACCAGGTGTCCCCCTTCCCAGCTGCGCAGATGACGCGCCAGCGCCACCGCACCTTCCAAGGTATAGAACTCGTGGATTGATTTGCGCCATTCCGGCCCGATCAACCCGGGCACTTCCTCATAACGCGGCTGGGAACCGGTCGCGATGACCAGGAAGTCGTATGAGAGATAGCGATTGTCCTTCTCCAGGCGCACGCGATTTCGATCCGGCTCGATCGCCTCGATGCGCGATAGGATCATGTTGACACCCGGCGGGATATAGTCACGACGTGGTTTGACCACGTCATTGCGCGTATAGATGCCGAAAGGGATGAACAAATACCCTGGCTGATAATGATGTACTTCGCTTTGATCGACGATGGTGATGTCCCACTCCTCCGGATCGAGCGCACGCCTTAACTTGTTGACCACAATGGTGCCGGCAGTGCCAGCGCCGAGTACCAAAAGTCTTTTCATCGTCTCTCCTCCAAGTATCTATCAAGATTTTGTGTCACTGCACGCTGACTCTCCGACGGAACACCCTGTCGCCACAGGTCACGGGCAGGATGGCGTACATTGTTCTCCTTGCCGACGCTCGTTTCCTCAGCGCGTGAGCTGCGCAATGGCAGCGAGCTTTTCCATCATACTACGTCGTTCGTTGGCGATATGTGCGATGACGTCGGCGATACGCTGAACCATGTGAACCAGCCGGGTGCGCTGGGCAGCGTCCAGGTAATACACCTCATGGATGTGTGCAGCCAACAAATCTGCATCCACTCCATGGCGCGCAGCGATCGCTTGGATTTCCTCGGGAGGTGGAGGCCAATCGTCGGGCGCAATTCCTCCCATGATCACCATCCCCTTCAGCTCATTACCGATGCGCACCAAGCCCCGCACGCACAACAGCCCAAGCGAGGTCGGTAGCAAGCGCGCTTCCAATTCTGGTGTTGTGGCCAGTTCCCGCCAGCTCGCCACACACGTACGAATTGCGTGCGGCACCTGATCGATGACGCAGAAAAGCCCACAAGGCCGGCTGATCTTGGTGACCGGATTGCCTTCCATATCGGTGACCACCACCATCACGTTCGTCAGCTCCGCAAGGAGATCTTGGATGAGCTGGACACATGGAATAGGAAGCAGCGCGGCAAGGTCATCTTGCAGGAACGTGCCATTCGGAAACGCCGGTGGGATGCTTTGTACTCCAGGAATGTGCGCGACAGTGCGTTCGCGCAACCACCGCTCGACCTGGTCGCTGGGAAAACGCCACTGCTTTCCCACTTTGATGGCAGGCAGCTGACCCGCTTCTGCCATACGATAGATGGTCGAGCGATCTACCTGAAGCAAAGTCTGCATATCGCGCGCGGTGAGCATCTCAGGCATGGGCACGCTATCCATCATGCATAATGTGCATATTATTTTTACATTTGCATATTTTGCATTTAATGCACATTATACACCTAGTGCATCACTTTGTCAAGAACGATATTGCTTGTACCAAAGAAAAGAGAAGTTCTCCTAAACGCGCGGACCGCATGACACATGGCCCGGACCGGCTGTGTCAGCACGCAGAGCTAATCCATGCCTGTGTGCTGATTGGAGGGCGAATTGACAAACCGTGATGCTTGGAATATAGTGCGTTCCGTCAACCTTACCAGAGGAGCAGGGGCGTGTTCGGCGGTAACAAGAGACCCCCCATCGAGAAAATCGAGACCATCATCGGGCCTAACACCACCTTCAACGGCTACCTGAAATGCGACGGCAGCGTGCGGATTGACGGTGTGTGTGAGGGCGGCCGCATCGAGACCGTCGGCAATATCATCGTCAGTGAAAGCGCTATGGTTGCCGCTGATCTGGTGGCCCGCAACGTCTCCGTCAGCGGCGCGGTGAGCGGGAGGATCTACGCCAGCGGCCGGCTGGAAATTCTGAGCACAGGGCGCGTGTGGGGAGATGTTGAGGTGGGGTCCTTCTTGCTCGATGAAGAGGGATACTTCCGTGGTCAGATGATAATGAAAGAAGAGCCCCCTAAGCCCCCTCAGCTGGCGCGCAACGAGCGCCTTAGCACCGAGAATTTCTCTCTTGAGCGCTAGTGCGCCCTCGGTGGGACGCGAGTCTCGACCACCTGTACAGGCAGCTCTACATAGTCGCCCAGCGGTGCTCCGGAACTGTCGCGCGCCATCAGCCGCTCGTGGGTATGCGGGTGGTAAAGCCCCACGATGAGACGATATCGGCCCGAGGATAGCATCCGTGGGATGGGCAGCGCCAGTGGCTCCTGCGGCCCATATGCCATCGTGATCACCTCGCCACGCGCCCACAAACTCATCGGCACCGGCGGCGGTGCATCCACTCCGGCAACGCGCTCCCCAGCTGCGTCCCACAGTTGCAGGAAAATTGTGTAGTCGGCCCAGGCCCGTGGTGCCGCCTGCCACACCAGCCGCAAGGTGGTATCCGCATCCACAGAGGGGGCGGATTGCACCCCTAATAGCCGAATCTGCTCGCCAAACAGGACATCCATCGGAATGTCCAGGTGCGGTACATAGAACTGTCGTGCATCCACCATTCCCAATGGGCGACCGTCCACCAGCAGTCCATAGTTGCCACGTGGCAGATGTTCGGGCAGTGTCAGCATGTAGGTGCTGACCACCAGGCCATCGGCGCGTCGTCTCAACTCAGCTTGCGCCGTCGCGAACACTTCACCTTGACGCTCCTCGGGACGAGCCACCAAGTCGTCCATCGGTTGCACGGTCAAGCGCGTCGGCGCTTCCGGCAAGTGCACATCGGCCAACCAGACCACCTCCACCTCCACCGTCTCGCCAATAGGCATATACGGACGCCCCGTTCGGAAAAAAAGCGGTTGGGGTAGAATGCCGCTGTCGAAGGCTGGATCGCTTGCCATAGCTGGCTGCAGCGCCGGACCAGCGTACACGGTGGCGTAGGGGATGCCGGCCAGCTGCACGTGGTAGAGTGGCGGCTGCGCCGCGTAATAGCGTAGCCACATGAGAGATGGTGCCCCCTCCTGCACTTGCCTGATATACAGCACGACGTAATCCAGCTGGCCAGCGGTCACCTCGCTAATACGACCGTGGAAGAAGGGCGCCAATGCCGAGGGGTATACACACCCAACACGGAATGCGTAACTATCCGGCTGTGCCTGCAGCCAACGTCCCACCACATCCAGCCCTTCTCCCCAACCGATCTTGATCACGTGCGGCGCTACCCAAGCACCTCCCACTAGGGGATTGTGGTAGGAGAGGTAGTACGGGGCAGTGATACCGACAGGTAGGAGGACCAGGGCGATCAGCAGGCCGACCACAAGCCACCGAGCGACGCGCACGTGGCGCATTGCCGCCAGGATGCGCCCCAGGTGAGAGAGACCCAGCGCGGCCAACAGATACAGCGCAGGCCAGATGGGCAAAAGGTAGCGGTGGCTGCGTTTGCCTCCTAGCGTCATGAAAAGCGTGAAGAGGACAGCAAAGGCACATAGCACCCCCTCATCGCGCAGCCAATGACCGAAGTGCAAAGAGCGTATTCCGCGGAACAGCGCAACGCCCGTCACTGTACACCATACCACCAACCCAAGCAGCGCCACCGGTGAGATCTTAAAGAGGGCGTGGATCGGATAGTACAGCAGCCCTAATTGAGGCACGAGCTCCCCTTCCTCAGTAGCGAGCGGATTGGTGCGCGTGGCGGAGAGAAAGGCATTCCGTACCACGGCATAGGGCATTGCAACCGGTTGCTGCCATGCCGCCGGCCATATGGCAATGAAGATCACCCCGGCGACGCCACACCACAACAACCATCCCACCAGGCCGTCGCGCAGCCGGCGCCGGACACGCTGCCAACGGTCACAGTGCCGCGCGGATGACTGATCCGTGTGTTTGCCGTCAAAAATGGGAGCCAACGCAAAGCCCGCCGCCCCCGAAAAGGGCACTAGAAAGAACGTGGGCGCTTTGCTCAGCATCGCCAGTCCACCCAGAACGCCGGAGATAGCCAGCCAGACCATCCATTTCTGTCGTGTCCCTTGTCGCCACGCCACCAGATAGGCCAGGAGGGCCATGCCGGTAGCCAGCCCTGCCGGCGCGTCATGACCTAACACACGCGACAGGGCGATCAACTGAGGGTCAAGCGCGAGGAGCATCCCGAAGAGGAAAGCGGCGCGGGCATCCACCAAACGACGGGCGAGCACATACAGTCCGACCACAGCGCCGCTGCCCAAGAGAGCCATGGGCCAGCGCACCGCCACCAACACGTCCAACTCGGCGCGAAATTCAGGGAGCGAAGCCAGCCATTCATTCAGTGGTGCTGGACTCCCCACCCTGCCCATCGCATGGAAGGCGCTCAACCCCATCGCGCCGATCCACGTAGTGGTGACTGCAGGGGTCAGGTTGACAGCCGTGCCCGGCAGATCGCCCCGCCACAGGGCAAGCAGGAACTGAGCGGAGCGATATACCCATTTGGCTTCATCGACCGTGGCGAAGGCATCCAGCTGCCACACGCGAGGCACTAACGCGATCACAAAAACCACAAGCGCCCCGGCGAGTGGGATGAAGTGGTGTTGTTTGTGCTGGAACGAATCTCTATTCACGACACAGCCCTATCTCGCCTGGTCAAGGTTGCGGCGCATCGGTAGCATTGCCCATACGCATCGCATTCTGCTGCATGGCTCGAGCTGCCTCGGCCGGGGTCATAGTCCCATCCAGCATAGCACGCAGAGGAGCGCGCATCGCCTCGAGCAGCTGATTAGCGTCCACACCCAGCGGCAGGGCACGCCCCGTCTGCATCTGCTGTGCGCTGACCCGCAGACGTGGGTTCTCCAGAAGGCGGATATCGCGCAGCGCATCGCGATGCGTCGGCAACGCGTTGAAGCGCAGTGCCCAACGCACTTGGCGTTCTGGTGCGAACACGTAGCGCAGCCAATCCGCTGCCGCGCGTTGCATTGTGAGGGGCAGATCGCGGTGCACCATCCAAAAGCGCCCGGCTACCAACGGTGTTGCGGCGCATCCCGCCTCATCCACCATTGGAAGCGTTGCCACAGCCCAGTCCAGCGTTGGCACCTGCACCAATTCTGCCAGCGCCCAGTCCCCATCCAGAAGCATCGTCGCTCGATCTTCCAGGAACATCTGGCGCGCAGTGTGATGGGTGGTCAAGGGAGCAATGCCCCGGCGTGGATGATGCCAGTCTCGGTATAGGCTCAACGCCCGTACCATCGCCGGCGTGTCGAGGGTGAGCTGGCCGCGCACGTCCGTCAGCCATTCCCCGCACGTGCCTAACCACGGGATCACCCATAACGGGTCATAGCTGTTCATCACCAGCCCCCAGTGTTCCGGTGGGACAGAGTGTGAACGAGCTAAAGTGGTCAACGCCGCCACATCCACAGGTGGCACAGCCATACGCTCACCTCGATAATAAAGGAGCAGATGAAACCCCACCGTATCCGCCAATCCCCACAGATGGTTGTCTCGCATAGCCGCTATGCGCGCGGGTGTCACCAATGCGGCCCACTCGTGACGCGCCAGCAGATCGTCAATAGGTTGCAACAGTCTCTGCCGTTGCAAAGTGGCAAGCAATGCTGCATCACCCAGAAGGACGTGCCATCCTGCCGCCGCACCCGATGCGATCTGCTCTGACCATACGGAAGCATCCTTGCAGTGTCGTATGGCGATAGTTGCTCCGGAGAGCCGCTCCTGAAATGCAGCGGCCTCCTGGTGCAACACCCGAGATGGTTCAGGTGACAAACACTCCCACACCTCCAGAGTGATATTTGCTTCAGCGACGTGAGGAGTGGAGGTTCTTACTGGCACAGGCGTTGGCGAAGGTGATGGGCTCTCAGTGCTCACTCCCGACGTGGATGGGTACGTCGGTGTGGACGAGCTCAGCCTGTCGGACGGCGAGGTCGCCGAGGGCATCAAGGGCATAGATAAGGTCCCGACCGAGGACACCGGCTGGGCAACACAACTTGTGGATAACCAAGCTGTCAGCAGCACATATGCCAACCACGTGACTGGCCTGAGAACGCGCCCTATGAGACACATCGCGCAGCGGACCGTCGCAAACTTTTCCAGATGGAACATCGCGCGCAGGATACCCGCAGGATACCACCAAGTGCCTCACTTCGCCAAAGCGCCCAAAAGGGATGCGCAGCCGATTGTGATATCGACTCAGCCCTGCTTGCAAGTCACGGTAGAAATTCCCCCACCGGGGAAGAAATACGCCCTTTGATTTTTGGGACGAAGCTGGATCGGTAAAAAATCCCAGAGTTGCGAGGGTTATCTGAGCTGCGACCGTCAGGGGGCGGTGTAAGGACAGATGGCCGGTCGCCTCTACTGACGCACGCGGTTCGGTTTAAACTCCACCTCTTCCCTAAAGTGAAATGCACCCCAGAGACAAAATGGCATTGCCCCCTTTGAGGTGGCATGCTATAATCGTAGTGGTAGCGCCCGGCGCACAAGATGAAAGATAGGAGACCATAATGGACCTCATCACCAGCCAGCACAAGCGGTGTGATCTCATCAAGGTGAGCGGGCGGTTGGACAACACTTCCGCAACCCGCCTGGGTGATGCCCTCAACGCCATCATCGAAGCGGGTCGATTTAACATTGTGCTTGATATGGGCGGAGTAGAATACATCTCCAGCGCCGGCCTGCGCGTGTTGATCGACGCCCAGAAGGCGTGCAAGCGCTGGAACCGCGGCGAGTTGGTGCTGGCAAGCGTGCCGCGGCCAGTGCGGGAAGTGCTCGACATGGTCGGCTTCACCCCCCTCTTCAGGTTCTTCGACGATTCCACGGCTGCAGTCGGCAGCTTCTGAGGACGGTTTCCCTCCGACCGATACCCGGTACACAGTGCCAGAGCAATGCCTAAATGCAACGTGCCTGGAACCTCAGATGAAGAGCCTTGTGAGCGTCTGGAGCGCGCTGCTGTATTCCCGGCACAGTGCGAAAGCCTGGCCGCGATCATCGCGTTTGTGACCGAAGCGGCACACCGGGCAGGGCTGGATACGGATGCCATTCGAGCCGTACAGCTCGCCGTGGATGAGGCATGTATGAACATCATCGAACACGCCTACCAAGGCAGTGAGAGTGGCAGCATCGAGTGCTCATGCGCTGTCGACGCGCGTGGGCTCACCATTACTCTGGTCGACCACGGAATCCCCTTTGAGCTCGACAAGGTGCCTCAGCCTTGCCTCAGTGCCAATTTGGAAGAACGTTCCGAGCGCGGGTTGGGTGTTTACATCATGTGTCAGTTGATGGACGAAGTGCGTCACACATTCTCCCCCCGGTCCGGAAATGTCCTCACGATGGTCAAGTATCGGGAGGCGCCCGGTTGAGCGTCTGGCAAGGTTGTTCTCCTTCCGAAGGGCATACTCCTGGTCAGCCCCCGGATGTCCTGGAAGCCCGATTGTTTCACCGCCTGCTGGTGCTCGGCAATGCACCGGCACGCTGGCCGCCGGGTGTGGTTCCCATACCGGTGGTGCTCATGATTGCAGGGGTGGGTCTCCTGTGGTGGCTCCACACCGGAGCGATTGCCCCCAGTGTCTGGTCTGTCCTGAGTCTGCTGGCCTTTGTCGCGGCGGATGGTCTTGTCCTGCTCAGCCTGCCCAGACTACGCATCTCCTTCGGGCCGGTGGCGCCGCAATGGTATCTGTTGAGCGCCGCGCGAGTGGCCGTCGGATGTATATTCGCCCTGGTGATCCCTTGGGTCGGCGCGACGGCCGCCTGGATCGGTGTTGTCGCGATAAACACGATCGCGTTGTTCGCCCTGTTGCGGGGCGCCCTGTGGGAACCTGTGCGAGTTGGGGTTTCGGAGGTTACGCTGCACCTGCATAACCCCACGACCGGGGGCGCGTTGCTGCGCTTGCTCCACATCTCGGACATCCACATCGAACGCCTGGGCCGCCGTGAAGCGCTCATGTTGCAGTTCATCCGCGAGCTCCATCCCGATTTGATTCTGCTGACGGGTGACTATGTGAATCTCTCCTGCGTGGACGACCCCGTGAGCCATGCGCACGCGCGTCAATTCCTGGATGCACTGTGCGCCGAAGCAGCTGCGTTGTCGCCCGCTCCCGCCCTCTATGCCGTGCTGGGGAGTCCGCCGGTGGATCGCAACTCTGCCCCTCTGTTCGATGGCCTGCCGATCCGGCTGTTGCGCAATGAGGTCGCGCTGGCGACACCTCGTCCAGGCTGCCCGCTCGCCCTGATCGGGCTGGATTGCACCCATGACATCGATCGCGATGCCGTGCAGCTGAGGCAGCTGGCCGCGACGATCGCGCCGGGCATTCCGCGCATTCTCCTGTATCACTCCCCTGAGCTGATGCCGTTGGCAAGCCGTCTGGGCATCGAACTGTATCTCTGCGGCCACACGCATGGGGGTCAGATCCGCCTGCCCCTGTACGGCGCTCTGGTGACCTCATCCTCGTTGGGGAAGCGCTACGAGATGGGATTGTATCGCGAGGATGCTACCCATCTCTATGTCAGCCGCGGGATCGGCTTCGAGGGACTGTGCGCGCCGCGCGTCCGCTTTCTGTGTCCTCCGGAGATCATCCTATGGCGGTTGTACTGCCCCCCATCGACCGCCGGCGAACCTCTGTGACAAAAATAGCGTAATGTGGTAGACTTCAACCTATGAACATCGAAACATCCCATTTGTTAAACGACGTGGACTTCGCGTGGTTAGAGCAACTTGTGCGACGAGCGGGAGAGATTGCCCTGCGCCACTTTCGCCGGACTGTGATCCAACGCAAAGCGGACAACACCATCGTCACGGCTGCGGACGGCGAGATCGAGCACTTCCTGCGCGCTGCCCTTGCCAGCGCCTATCCTCAGGACACCTTTCTCGGTGAGGAGCTGAGCGCCCAAAGCGGAGCGAGCGGACGCGCGTGGGCGATCGACCCCATCGATGGCACATCAGCCTACGCGGCTGGCTTGCCGGTTTGGGCGATCTCGGTGGGCCTGCTCATCAATGGAGAGCCCGTGGCTGGCGCCGTCTATCTGCCTCTGGTGGACGAGTATTACAGCAGCGATGGCCATACCGCCCGTCTGAACGGTGTTCCGATCCACGTGGACGACAGTGGACAGATCAACGATGAGACATTACTATGTGTCACCTCGGAGGCACATCGACATTATCGTATCGAATTCATCGGTAAGACGCGCGCCTTTGGCAGCTCGGCAGCACACATCTGCTATGTTGCCCGGGGCGCCGCGGTCGCCGCGGTGCTCGGCCATCAGGCGCTGTGGGATATCGCCGGCGCTTTGCCTATCCTGCGTGCGGCTGGTGGAACTATGGTATGTCTGCAGAGCGGTGAACCCCTCTCGGGAGTCGCCTCCTGGGTGGACGGGCACAAATCGCCCTATCCTCTGTTGGCCAGCGCGCCATGGGCTGTGCCGTACTTCCTTGACCGAGTCGCCCTGCTCTACCGGCCCAAGCATCCGAAGGAAAGTTGAGGAACGTTGAACGTGGACAGGCAGACGAAAGAGGATGCGAACGCACCGCGCATGGCACCGGAGAGCGGCGTCGCTTCCGCGACGTATGAGACGACAGCAGCGGAGCCGGTGTGGACTTTTCGCGGCTACAAGCTGAAAGCCAGCGAGTTCAACCAGGCGATGATCCATTTCTTTAGATCACAGGTGTCGCGCGCCGATGTGTGGCGACAGCGCCTCGATATGACCACCAACTGGGCAGTGCTCACCACCGGCGCCACGATCTCCGTCGCCTTCACCCGCGAGCTGGGCAATCACAGCGTCATCCTTCTCAACACGCTGCTGGTGACCTTGTTCCTGTTCATCGAGGCGCGCCGCTACCGCTTCTACGAGGTCTGGAGCACGCGCGTGCGCCTGATGGAAACCGATTTCTTCGCCGCGATGCTGGTGCCTCCCTTTCAGCCGGCGGCAGACTGGGCGGAAAGCCTGGCGGAAAACCTCCTGCAGCCTCACTTCACGATCTCCCTGGCGGAAGCGTTGGGCCGGCGTTACCGACGCAATTATGTTTGGATCTACTTCATACTGGCCATCGCCTGGCTAGCAAACGTGGGAACGTACCCCACACCGGTGCAATCGTTTGAAGAGTTCCTCGCCCGTGCCGCGCTAGGCCCTATTCCAGGATGGTTGACGCTGGCCATCGGTTTTCTCTTCAACATAGGCCTGCTCGTCATGGGGCTGCTGACGGTGACGCTGCAAGAGGCCGCCGGCGAAGTGTGGCCGCGTTACGGCACGGCGCCCGACCTGTTCCGCATTGAGAAAATCCTCCCGAAGCCGGCGCCAAAGGGCTGGCGGGCCTGGTTCCGACGCAGCTATCAACGTGAGCAATTACTCGCCCTGATTATCACCGACCAGGTACAGGCGATCAGCGACAAAATCCTCCATGAGATGAAGCGCGGGGTCACCGCACTCCCTGGCACCGGAATGTACACCGGACAGGCACGCACTGTGCTGATGTGTGCGCTGACCGTCACCGAGGTGCACCAACTACGCTCGATTGTGGGCGCACTGGACCCTCAAGCAGTGCTGATCGTGTCACCGGCACGCGAAGTGTCCGGAGGAGGGTTCACCCCTCTGCGAGAGAAGCTGGATTTGTAAACCAAGAACGGTTCGAGGGATCGAAAATGGGAGAGGTAGCATACCATCTTGCGGACAACAAGCCACTACAAGGCCGGGTAGCGCTCATCACTGGCGCGTCGCGCGGCATCGGACGGGCGATCGCCCTGGAGCTGGCACGCCGCGGCGCCGATATCGTGGTCAACTTCTTGCGCCGCCGTTCCGCCGCCGAAGAGGTGGTCAGTGCCATTCAGGTACTGGGACAGCGCGCCGTCGCTATCAAGGCGAACGTCGGTGAAGCGGAAGAGATCGATCGCATGTTCGACCAGGTGCAGAGCGAGTTCGGACGCTGCGACATCCTGGTGGGCAATGCCGCCACCGGCGTGATCCGTCCGATCATCCAGCTGGAGGACAAGCATTGGGATTGGACATTGGACATCAACGCCCGTTCGATCCTCCGCTGCGCGCGCCGGGCGATCCCATTCATGGAAGCTCAAGGCTGGGGTCGCATCATCGGGATCACCAGCTTCGGCAGCACGCGCGTCTTCCCAGAATACGGGATCGTCGGTGTGAGCAAGGCGGCCATCGAGGCGCTCATCCGTTACCTGGCGGTCGACTTGGCGCCCAAGGGGATCATCGTCAATGCAGTATCACCGGGAGTCGTGGATACCGACGCGCTGAAATACTTCCCGATCGATCTGGAAAAAACGTTGCGCGAAGGCGCTCTGCGCACGCCTGCGCGCCGGCTGGCTACCCCGGAGGACATCGCCAAGGTGGTGGCATTCCTGTGCTCTGACGACGCGGCGATGATCGTGGGGCAGACCATCGTGGTCGATGGCGGTTGGTCTATCCTGGCATGATGCGCGCTCCCACGACCGTCGTGCCTTCCTCAAGATACGCCAGCGTTCATCCTCATCGCTGGGGGTGCGCGCTATGCCCGTGCCGTGGCCTCGCTCTGACCATCTGAGATGAGCACTTCACATGCCGACCGAATCGCGCTTTTGCAAAGTATCCCCTATTTAAGCATCCTGGACAAGGGAACACTCCACGCCCTGGCGCATGCGGCGCGGACATGTCAGTACCCGGCAGGTGCGGTGATCCTGGTCGAGGGCGACCCATGTCCGGGGTTGTGGATCGTGGAATCCGGCCGGGTCAAGGCCAGCTTGCTCTCGCCCAGCGGCCGGGAACACATCCTGGCCATCTACGGCCCGGGTGAAGTCCTCAACGAGATGAGCGCCTTCGACAGCGCATCGAGCGCGGTCACCCTGCAGACCCTGGCCGAGACACACCTGTTGGTGATCAGCTGCCCGGTGTTCCAGAATTTGCTGGATGAACATCCCGAAGTGGCCAGGGAAGCGCTGAAGCAGCTGGCGAGCCGCAGCCGCCGGCTGGTGGCGACGATCGCTGACCTGTCCTTACGCACCGTCACCGCCCGTCTGGCCGGTCTGTTGCTCGACTCGGTTACAGGGTCAGGCGATGCTACAATGACACGCAGCCAGATGGCAGCTCGCTTGGGCACCGTGCGCGAAGTGGTGAGCCGTTCGCTGCGTGACCTGGAACGTCTCGGCCTGATCCGCATCGAGCGCGATCGGATCGTCTTGCTGAAGCCGCGCGAGCTGGCTCGCTTGGCGGAACGGGAGTGAAGTGACGCTGGGGTGGTGCTTGCCCCGCAGGACATAAGACTTAACTCGGGGTGCTACCTTTGACTAGATGTATTTCATTTTGGAGCGAGGTTTGTCCCAAACCGGGCCGCGCGCGTGAGCAAGCGGCGATGATACCGCTCCCTTACGGTCGCGGCTCGGTTACACAGTCGCAGCTCGGATATGCTGATTGCCATTTCGAGTCAATCGATCACGCGGTAACCCTCCATAAGCTGGAGCTAAGAGTCACGCTTCCTATGCCGGCCTATAGTCCTCAACTTCCCTTGGTAGCAACTTGCATGATACTTAAGTCACAGCAGCCCCGCTCCATGTGCGCTAAAATGAGCGTGTGATAGGGGATTTCCAGAATGCCGCTCTTACCGATCATTCATCTTGAGCGATGTACCGGTTGCGAATGTTGTGTCCTGTGTTGCCCCACCCAGGCGCTTGGGATGAGAGACGGCAAAGCATTTCTGGCACATCCAGAACGATGTGACTACGAAGCGCGCTGTGAAGAGGTGTGTCCGGTGGGGGCCATCGAACTGCCCTATCGGATCGTTATGGGCACACCCGAAGAGGATTCTTATCAAGAAAACTGACACCAGGTGAGCTGTTATGTCTCAGGAGAGCGTATGCAAGCGACAGAGATCTTGAAAGAAGAACATCAGGTGATCCTGCGGGTGATCGCCTCGCTGGAGAGAGGTGTTGAGCAGCTCGAACGCGGCGCCACTGTGCGGCCTGGTTTCTTTGCCGATGCAACCCGGTTCATCAAGGGCTTTGCCGACGGTTGTCATCATAAAAAAGAGGAGGGCGTGCTTTTCACCAAGATGGAAGCCTATGGGATGTCCAGCCAGGTGGGGCCGATTGCGGTGATGTTGGCCGAACACGAGCAAGGGCGGCGATACACCCGCGGACTGGCTGAGGCAGCGCGCCGCCTGGAAGATGGCGACACAGCCGCGCGCGCCGACCTCATCCATAACGCGCGCGGTTATATCGAGCTGCTGCGCCAGCACATCGCCAAGGAGGACAACGTCCTGTTCCCCATGGCGGATCAGATCATTCCCCGCAACGAGCATGACAGCGTCCTGACGGGGTTTGAGCATGTGGAATGCGAAGAGACTGGCCCGGGGGTGCACGAAAAGTACCTGGCACTGGCAGAAGCTCTGGAGAAGGAGAGTCTTTCGTGGATCGGTTCTGCAGACTGGACTATATGATCTCTTACTCGCCCGTCACGATTTCGAAAAGCCCACCCATAAGCGGGAGATCACATCATGTCCCTGAGTTGCCGAACAGGTCGTCGAGCAGACTCTGCACCCGCTTGCGGCGTGCGGCAGTGTCCTCGATGTCCACTACCAGTCGCAGCAGCGCCAGCTGAGCAGTCTCACAAAGCGCGCTTTCGGCCGGCCAGTTTAATATGCTGCCGTTCGCCAGTGTGAGTTCCCATCGATCCGAGGCAGCCTCATACCGTGCCTTGACAGGCAGATCAGCAGCAGTGCCGGCCGGGGGTGTGCTCTCTGGAAGGCGAATCTCTTCTGGGTCACCGGACGGCGGCACAGGCACAAGACACAGGCGCACCGCCATGCCAGGCTGTGCGAATGTAGGCAATGAGGCGCGTGGCCAGAGCAGCTGCTGCGCATCGTCCAATACGATGACGGCCAGCGTCCCCTCGAAACGATCGATCACTCCCCGTAGCGCATCCATTCGGAGCTCACCGCTCGGTGAAAATCTGATAGGTGCGCCCATCGCTGCGCACGGTGATGGTGCCATGGCGGTCGGTGCGATAGACGGTGATGTTCGCTTGGGTGAGTCGGGTCAGTATCTCATAACCCGGATGGCCGAACGCGTTGTCCTTGCCCACTGAGATGATAGCCACCTCAGGTGCGACCGCCTGTACCCACCGCTGGCTGGAACCGGACGGGCTGCCATGATGCGCCACCTTAAGAATTTGGGCGCGCACGTCCGCTCCACTCTTGAGGATCGCCTCTTCCTCTGGCTTTTCCGCATCGCCCGTGAAAAGCATCGAAACACGATCATAGGTCAGCCGGATGACAATGGAGGCGTTGTTAGTGTCATTTTGTTCGACCGCCGCGTCATCTGGTCCCAACACTGCGAGGGTGAGCAGCGGATCCAGCTCCAGCATCGTGCCGCGCCGCGCTTTGATCGCTGAGATCTTCTTGTCACGGATGAGGGTCAGCACCTTTTCATACGTCTGCGTGGTGTGAACCTGCCCGGTCAACGCCACGCGATCGACGGGAAACGATTCCAGCACGTGGGGCAGGCCACCGATGTGGTCTTGATCGGGATGGGTGATCACCAACAGGTTCAAACTCGACGCCCCCCATGACTTCAGGGTGGGCAGGATCACCTTCTCGGCATCCTCGCGACTGTTACCGCCATCGATCAACATCGTGTGGCCACTCGGCGAGCGAATCAGAGTGGCATCTCCCTGTCCTACGTCCAGGAAGGCAACCGTCAGAAGCGGTCGAGACGCTGTCGTGAGCGTGCTATCAGTCGGTGTTGCAATGGGTGACGGTGGTGTCTCGGCGGGCGTGCTGGTCAGCAGCCACACCAGCAGCACGACCAGCACAATCAGAAATGAGAGCAAACTCCATTGGAGCGGGCGGCGCTTGACCTTCGCGTAGGATCTCCGCATGACGTCCTCCCTCTTAGCTTTATCGTGTATGACCGCTGACTTCAATCTGAGCTCTTCAAACCACGCAGATAATCCAGAGTGGCGCGTACCTGTTCCGCTGTGTGGCGCCAGTCGATCTCCGCCGTGACCAGCACGGCATCGTCTATGTAGGGCACCACTTCGCTGAAATCTACGATGCCAGTTCCCGGCATCTGGTGATCCCGCAGCTCTTTCACTTCTTCTTTCGGCGCCTTCTCCGTCTCCGCCTCGCGCGCTTCTGCTTCCTCTTCTTCTTCGTCGGGTACCTCCGGCGTTGCCAACGCGTTTTGGGGCACCACTTTCACGTCGTGGAGATGCATGCCCAGCAGCTGGTGACCGAAGCCACTCAGCCATTCACGATGGTGCACGAGGCCGAGCTCCTCAAGGGTATAGGCATGCCCTGTATCGAACCAGAACCCCACCGGGCCGGCAAACTCGTCCAGGAGAAGGACCAGTTCGTCCGGCGAAGGGATCTCGTTGTAGAAAAAGCGATTCTCCAACGCGATACGCACGCCGACGTTATCAGCCAGCGTGGCGATGCGTTCCAGAGCGCGCATCGTTGCATCTAGATGGCGTTCGGCGTGACGGGCACGTTCTTCGATGAGCTCTGCCTGGATATCACGATAACGTGCGCTGCCGCGCTGTCCTTGATTATAGAGCACACGCAGCTCCTTCTCCAGTTCGGGATTGACCTCCACGTGACCGGCATGCAGGATGACCACGCGCGCCCCGATGCGCTCAGCCAGGGCGATGCTCGCCGCCACAGCCTCCACGGCGGTCATCCGCTCCTCCTTGTCCAGTGAAGAGACCTCGGCGTCGCGCGTGCGCGGATGCGTGGGGCATGGCGCATGCAGGCTGAGAATGGCCTCCGGCGGGAACTTGATCCCGTTAACCATTTCCTGCGATACAAAATGGTTGAGCTCAAACCGCTCGAAGCCGGCTTGCTGCGCCGCCTCGAAGAATTCGGGCAATGATTTATGACGGTTCATCATCCACATAGTGGACAGTGCTGGCTGGAACATCCTCAATCCTCCTACACAATGGTCTCATTATACAATGGGCTCACGCCCCGGAGAAAAAAAGGATGTGGAACACGGGTGTATTTCAAATTTGAGGCAGGTTGAAGCGGTAACCTGGAGTTGCGAGGGTCATCCGAGCTGCGACCGTCAGGAAGCGGTGTAGTAGGGGCGACCAGCTGATCGCCCCTACAACTCTGACGCGCGCGGCTTGGTTTGAGTCCCACCTCTCCCCAAATAATGAGATGCACCTATGGAATACGGCAACCTTGCACTTCAGGTGAAGCCGGCTAGAATGGGGATTACTCCATCTCTGGCGTCACGGGATCGGGAAGACCACGCATGTTCGAGCAGAGCACCCCCAGATGGGATGGGAGCCCTCCCCAGGGCGCTGTGTGGGTGGGATGTTGCGGCTTTCCCAAGGCCCGGGCTACGTATTATCGCCATTTCCAGGTGGTAGAGATCCAGCAAACCTTTTATCAGCTGCCTGAGATTGCCACAGCGCAGCGCTGGCGCACCGAAGCGCCACCCGAATTTATCTTTACTATGAAAGCTTGGCAGCTGATCACCCACGAACCGGACAGCCCCACCTATCGCCGCTCCGGTATTGCGGCGCCTGAGCAGCTGTTGGGCCGATGCGGCTCCTTTCGCCCCACGCCAGAGGTCGAAGAGGCATGGACGCGTACCCTGCAAATCGCCCGAGCGGTGCGCGCTCAGGTGGTTGTGTTCCAATGCCCTGCGCGCTTCACCCCGACAGCGGAGCATGTCTCCCATCTTCGGGCTTTTTTCCAACATATCGAGCGCGATAACCTGGTGCTGGCATGGGAGCCGCGTGGCGACTGGCCGGATGAGCTGGTACGTTCCCTGTGTCGCGAGCTGGACCTCATTCACTGTGTCGACCCGTTCCAGCGCCAGCCGGTATATGCCACACTCGCCTATTTCCGATTGCACGGTCGGACGGGCTATCGCTATCAGTTCACCGATGACGACCTGCGCCAGCTCGATGACTGGTGCAGGCAACACACATCGGTCTATTGCCTGTTTAACAACGTGGCGATGTGGGAAGATGCGCTGCGCTTTCAGCAGATGATCGGGAGGACACGATGAGCACTGCTCCGCGCACCAAGGTGCTCTGGATCAAAGAGGAATACCTGCAGCACATCCTGAGCGGGCGCAAAACCGTCGAAGTGCGCGTCGCTTACCCGAACATCGCCCGATTGCAGCCCGGCGACATTCTGTTGCTGAACGAACGCCATCGCTATCGCATCACCGCGATACGCCAGTATCCCGACTTCGCTGCGTTGGTCGCCGCCGAAGACCCCGCCGCGATCGCGCCGGATCTGCTGGACCGCGCCGCTCTGCTGGACGCCTGCCGTGCCCTATACCCGCCGGAGAAGGAGCAGTTGGGGGTGGTTGCCCTGGAAATCACTCCGGAGCAGGATAACATTTGAAAGGACAAGCTTCTCTGCCTTTAAGGAGATCGAGAAATGGCCTGTTTGCTGGGAATTGACCTGGGCACATCTTCGGTGAAAGCTCTGTTGGTGGATCGGGAAGGGCATACGCTCGGCATCGGCAGTGCCGAGTACCCTGTCTTGATGCCCCAACCGGACTACGCCGAGCAGGATCCCGAGGCGTGGTGGCAATGCACTGCAACGGCGGTGCGGCAAGCTCTGGCAGCTGCGCGATCGCACGAGGTTGCCGCAATCGGCCTCTCCGGGCAGATGCACGGCACCGTGTTGTTGGATGCGCATGGGCAGTTGCTCGCTCCGGCGATCATCTGGCCTGACCGGCGCAGCCGAGCTCAGGTGCACGAGATCACCGAGCGGATCGGCGCCGCGCGCCTGATCGAGATCGCCGGCAGTCCGGTTGCCACCGGGTTCCAGGCGGCCACCCTGCGCTGGGTGCAACAGGAGCAACCCGAGGTGTGGCGGCAGGTGCGCCACATTCTGCTGCCTAAGGACTATCTGCGCTGGCGGATGGTCGGGCAGCCGTTTTACACCGACCCCAGCGACGCTGCCGGCACCCTGTTGCTCGATGTCCGCACCCGCAACTGGTCGCCGGTCATCCTAGACGCACTCGGGCTGGACGTGACCCAGCTGCCGGAGGTGAAACCCTCGACCACGGTCGGCGGCGCGCTGACCCGCCCGGCGGCAGAACACCTCGGTTTACGCCCGGGTACACCGGTCGTCATCGGAGCCGCTGACACGGCCAACAGCGCGCTTGCCAGCGGGGTGGTCTCCCCGGACACGTTGCTTCTGACGATCAGCACCGGCGGTCAGCTGGTGTTGCCCTCAGAGGAGGTCCGCGTCGACCCGCGCGGGCGCATCCACACCTTCTGCAGTGCCCTCGAGCCGGCGCCCGGACAGGCAGGTTGGTACCAGATGGCGGCTACGCTCAACGCGGGAATGGCGTTGCGCTGGCTGCGCGACCAGGTGTTTGCGCTGACGACATCGGATGCCTATGCCCAGATGAGTGCCTGGGCGGAGGGTGTGCCACTGGGAGCGCGCGGCTTGTTGTTCCTGCCTTACCTGTCCGGCGAGCGCTCTCCGCATATGGATCCCACCGCGCGTGGGATGTTTCTGGGCCTCAGCGCCCACCATGGACGCGCCGAGATGGTGCGCGCCGTCATGGAAGGGGTGGCGTTCTCCTGCTACGACGCCTATCAGGTGCTGGTGGAGTTGGGAGCACAACCGGGCCGGGTGGTCATGGCCGGTGGTGGCGCCCGCAGTTCGCTCTGGCAGCACATCGTCGCCGATGTGTTCAGCTTACCTGTGCATCGACTGGCGATTGCCGAGCAGTCGGCGCTCGGCGCGGCGATCCTCGCCGGCGCCGCCATCGGATGGCATCCGCCGGGCGAAGTAGGGTCGCGCTGGGCTGTCTACGATGCCCCCATCGAACCCGACGCGCGCCATCACACAGACTATCAGGCGCTGCTCGACATATTCCGCTCTGCCTACCTCAAACACCGCGACGATTTTGAGACGCTGATCCAATACAACCGGTGAGCCAGAGCGTTCACTGCGGGGAGCACAAGAGGAGAGATTGGCCAGACATTCCGCGTCCTCTGCAGCGCGGTTGCGCCGCGTGTAGTATGTGGCATTCAACGCTGCCATAGGGGACATCGCTTCTCGCAAACGGCCTGCTTGGTCTCCGTGCAAGCAGATGCGAGCAGGTTTTCCGGTTAATTCTTCCGCGAGTGAAATTCTGGCGATTATACGGAATATTTGCTCGCACTTGCTCGCAAATGGTCTGTCGCCTCTGTGCGAGCCAATGCGAGCAAGTTTTCTGGATGGTTCCCCTCCGGGCTCCAAACCGGCGAGAAGCTGCAATCCAGCCGCCTTTCAATCCCCCAGCAGACGGAGCAATTCAGCGTACTCCTCATCTGGCATGCCGAACCAGTTCTCCGGCTGTGGGAACTGCCGGCCAGTCACCTCTGCGACGTACTGCTTTAAGCCGTTCAGGATCACCTGGCCGGCGTCGCCGTACACCTTGGCCATGCGTGGCTTGAACTTGGGATACAGGCCGAACATATCGTGATAGATGAGCAGCTGCCCGTGGGCGTGAGGCCCGGAACCCAGGCTGATGATGATGCAATTCCTGGCGCGCTCCGTGATGAGCTGGCAGACGCGGTCGGGCACCATCTCCAGCAGAATGGCGAAGGCGCCAGCCTCTTCCAGGATCTTGGCATCTTCCACGATCTTCCTGGCCTGTTGCGCAGCACGCCCCTGCACCCGAAAGCCCCCCAGCGCGCCGGCGCTTTGGGGCGTCAGACCGAGATGCCCCATCGTTGGAATGCCGCACTTGACGATCGCCGCGACGCGGTCGGCCATTTCCGCGCCCCCTTCCAGCTTGATGGCGTCACAGCCCGCCTCGGCCATGAAACGCCCGGCGTTGCGAATGGCGACCTCCACCGAAGGCTGGTAGCTCATATAGGGCATATCGCCGATCAACCATGAGCGGGGATTCCCGCGCCGCACTGCCTGGGCATGGCGGATCATATCCTCCATAGTGACGGGCAGGGTGGTGTCATAACCCAGCATCGTCATGCCCAAGCTGTCGCCCACCAACACCATGTCAATGCCTGCCTGATCCTGGAAATAGGCCGTGGGATAGTCATAGCAGGTCAGCATCGTGATGGGCACGCCCTCGGCGACCTTCTGGAACAGCATGGGGAGCGTCACACGTTTTCGTTCCGTCATAGAAAGACCTCCACAGGATATTAGCCACGCGTGTTGACCAATGCCACGCCGGCCAGTGCCAGACCACCGCCCGCCAGAGCGGTCATGGCGGGCATTTCGCCCAGCCACAGCCAGGCAATCAGGATGGCGAGCGGGGGGATCAGATAAAGAAAACTGGAAAGGCTGCTGGCCGTCGTGCGCGCCAACGCGTAGCTCCAACCGATATATCCCAATGCACCGGGAAATATGCCCAGGAATATCACGGCTAGTGTGGCATCGCGGGATGCCAGCTGCATAGCATCCCACAATCCCGGCGTGAAGACGAGCAGGCAGGCCGTGCCGGCCCAAATGGCATAGGCTGTGACGCTCAAGGCACTATATCGAGAGAGCAACGGTTTGATCAGATTGATATAGGCAGAGGCGGAGATCGCCGCCATCAAGGGCAGCAGAGCATTCATGTCAAAGTTCAGGGAGCTGCCGTCACCACCGATGGCGATCATCGTAGCTCCACAAAAGCTCAGCAGAATACCGGCCCAGCCCCACAGCGAGAGGCGCTCCTTGAGAAAAAACGTGGCCAACAGAGCGGTGAAGATGGGCGAGGTGGCAACCAGCAGGCTGGCTGCACCTGCCGCAACCGTTATTTCGCCATAATTCAGCGCAACGTTATACACCGTGAAGCCGAAAAACCCGGCCAGGATCAGCCTGGGCATGTCCTGATGCCGCGGCAAGGGCTGCCGCGTGGCGAGCATATAGATCGCCACCAACGCAGAACTTACCAGATAACGCATCAGCGCGACCTGGCCGGGTGCATAATCGAGCACTGCGATGCGAATGGCTGCAAAGGCAGATGCCCATGTCAGAATGACAAAGCATAACACCAGAAGCGCGCGTCCATCGAGTCTGGATTGTGTCATCGGT
>QEXY01000092.1 GCA_003130875.1 Ardenticatenia bacterium | reverse complement strand
TTACCCGCTTTATTGGCCCATTTTCCTATGAAAATCTGAGCGGTCAAGGGACTTTTTCAACACCCTCTCGCAAGAGGTGGAAATATTGAGCGCATAGAATGCCCGCTATATGCAGTAGCAATCTCTCTCAAGGCGAAAAACCGAGGCCACCGAAACGACGCGTCTTCTCGGCCACAATGACACGGCGCGTGTTCATGTACCAATCCGCAACGGTGCGGAAGCGGTCCGCGGGTGTCATCAGAGGGGCAAGCTGGACTTGCCGTACCGAGGCGTCCACGGCATAGGTATAGACCGCATCAGCCAAGATCAACGCAGGCAGCTCCTCGGCGAAGATGCGCTGAAAGTCAGCATACAAGGCCTTGCGCTCCTCACGATCCATCGTGCGACGTGCTTCGGCCAACAGCCGGCTTGCCTCGTTGTTGTCCCATCCCCCATAGTTCTGTCCTTGTTCGATTTGTGTCTGGTCCCACATGGGATAGGGGTCGGGGTCACCGGAAATCACAACCTCAGCAAGAGCAGCCTGGAAATCGTGTGTGCGCAGCCGTTCTGCCAACCTTCCACCAAGTATTTCAACCTCCACGGCGACCTCCAACGCAGCCCATTGCTGTGCCAATGCCTGAGCCAAGGCAATATGGTCGGGGTCTTCGCTACAGGTAAGAGTGAAACGAAGCGCTTTGCCCTTTTTATCACGCACCCCGTCACCATCATTGTCTATCCAGCGGGCCTCGTCCAGCAGTTGCTCAGCACGCACCAAGTCATAGGGCATAGGAGGCACATCAGGGGCATAAGCCCACGACCAGGCACGAATGGGACCATCAGCGACAATCCCCTGGCCATGCAACGCCTGATCGATCAACAGTTGGCGATCCAATCCATACAACAGTGCTTTGCGTACACGGACATCTTGAAAGAAGGAAGAGCGCTCATCATCTTGTAAGTTTAGATAGACCAGATAGAAACCGGAAGTGCGAGCGCTATACAGGTTGAGTTCATGGAACCGGGTGATCTCGGGGAACAAGTAGGGGGGCACATAGCTCAGCCCCAAAATATCCCCCTGCTCATAGGCAGTCGGCAGATACTCATAGCTTGGATAGAAGTACAGCTCAATCGCTTCCAGATAGGGCTGCTTGCGCGCGAAATGGCGTGGATTGGGCACCAGGCGTGCATGACGGGTCGAGATTTCGGCCACCATAAATGGTCCGGTGCCGACGGGATAGGTGTTGAAACGATGAGTAGGGAGCTCCTGAATCGGCACTCCCTGCAAGATGTGGCGAGGTAGGACCCCAATACTGGTGTAATCAAGGAATGCCGGGAAAGGTTGTTCCAACCGGAAGCGCACCGTATAGGGGTCGATCTTATCCGCCTGAATGGTGCGCCACAAGGCTGCCAGATCCGGTGGGGCTGGAGAATCGGGCGCTTGCAGCAGCTGCACTGTGAAGAGCACATCGTCGGCATCGAAACGCTCGCCATCTGCCCAACGGACATCCTGGCGCAAACGAAACAAGTATGTGAGCCCATCCGGCGCTGCTGTCCAACTGCTGGCCAAGTCGGGCTCTGCCTCTCCCTGGGCATTCAGGCGAGTCAACCCATTGAAGATCAAGGCAGCCAGGTCTTGATCCACTTGATTGTAAGCTACCAACAGAGGGTTGAGGTGCTGAGGGACACCGGCTACACCCTCGGTGTAGACACCTCCTTCGGCGGGCACCAATACGGTTGTGCGGCCGAGTGCATAGGAAAACAGAAACGCGCCCACCAGCACAATGCCGCTGAAGGCGATGAGCACCTGCCAGCGAATTAAGCTCTCCATAAGCTACCTGTGTTGTGCACAGGCGCTGCGAAGTCCACCGCTCATGCAGCCAGAATCACGTTCATCACGGCGATCAAGAAGAAAATAGCGCTGAGGACGATAGTTGCTTGATGGAGTGTCTTCTCGACGCCGCGACGGGTGCGATGGATAGCGCTATCGCCTCCGAACACACTTCCCAGACTGGTGCTCTTAGTCTGTAATAAAATCAGTGTAATCAGCCCAGCAGCGATAATGATCTCAATTAAGTTGACATACGTTTTGAGGGACATAACAGCTCCTAACCGCTAGATATGGATCGGCTCGCCCAAGGTGACATGAGCCGCCTCCATAATTGTCTCGCTCAAAGTGGGATGCGGGTGCACGGTGCGTGCCAGCTCCTCCAGTGTTGCTTCCAGGCGCAACATGCCGGTCGGCCCGGCGATCAGCTCGGTAACGTGGGGGCCGACCAGGTGCACCCCTAGAATCTCATTGTACCCTTCCTCGGCGACGATCTTGACAAAGCCCTCATACTCGTCCAGGCCCAGCGCTTTGCCGTTGGCGCGGAAGGGAAATTGACCTGTTTTGACGCGATAACCTCGTTCGCGCGCTTGTGCCTCGCTCAGTCCCACGCAGGCGACCTCAGGGAATGAGTAAACACAACGGGGCATGCGCGCATAATCCAGCGTCTCGCTCGAGTGCCCGGCGATCGTCTCAGCGGCCACGATACCCTGTGCGCTGGCGACATGCGCTAGCGCCAGCTTGCCGGTGACATCGCCGATAGCGTAAATACCGGGCACGTTGGTGCGCATATGCTCGTCTATCTGGATAAAGCCGCGATCCATACGCACACCAAGCGCCTCCAGGCCGATGTTATCGCTGTTTGGCACGATGCCGATGGCCATCAATGCCTTGTCGGCCGTCAGTGTCTCGCGCTTACCCTCGGGAGTGGACACAGTGAGCACGACTTGATTACCCGTCGTCTCAACTTTCTCCACGCGTGTGTTGGTGCGCACGATGATTTTCTGCTTCTTGAGTTCTTTCTCCAGCTCCTTGCCGATGTCGGCATCCTCTTGAGGTACCACAGTGGGCAACATCTCCACCAAAGTCACTTCCACGCCGTAGCTATTCCAGATGCTGGCGAACTCCACTCCGATAGCGCCGGCGCCGACGATGACAACACGCAGGGGCAATTGCGTCAGCTCGAGCGCTTCGCGGCTGCTGATGACCAAATTGCCGTCGATGGCGACACCCGGAAGGGAGCGAGGACGTGCTCCAGTAGCGATAATGATGTTGCGTGTGTTGAGCAGCTGCTCTCCAACTGCCACCTGAGTGGGGCTCTTGATCGTCGCCGTGCCTTCGATCACCTCGACACCGTTCTTGCGCATCAGAAATTGCACACCCTTGACCAGCCGTCCGCTCACCTGGCGGCTGCGTTGTTGGGCGGCGGCGTAGTCCACCTTCAATGTGCTGGTGTCAAACGAGAATCCGAACACCTTGCCTTGTCCTAGCAGACGGATGACCTCAGCGTTGCGCAACAACGCTTTGGTGGGGATGCATCCCCAATTCAGGCACACACCGCCCAGCGCTTCGCGCTCGACTAAGGCTGTCTTGAGCCCCAGCTGGCGCGCCCGGATGGCTGCAACGTAGCCTCCTGGCCCACCGCCGATCACAACCACATCGTAGGGTTCGTTGGATGCCATGGTCTCTGCCTACCTTTACTCTATCTGTGGGTTGATGCGCTAACTAAAGCGGGAGTATAGCACAGTCGGAGTGGTACACCAAATCCCTTAGGGACCCTGTTGCAGAAAACAGAGGATGCCGTTGACAATGCCACGTGCTACCATACGAGGGCGACGCACAATGTAGGCGTGGTCCTCGAGCAAGAAACCAGTCTCGATGATGGCGCCGGGCGTGTACGAGTCGATCTCGTAGAAGGCATGGTAATTGGTCATATTGTCGGTAATGCTGTTGGGATGGCGTGGCAGGCCGGTGGCTGCTTCGTACTCGCGATACAGACACTCTACCAGACGATCTTCCGCCTCGGGAATGGCGCTATAGGTAACCCGTGCTACTTTGAAGCCGCTGGCACCCGGCACCTCGCACGAATCTGCATGGATGGAGACGAGCACGTCGGCACGATAACCTTTCAGACGCGCATCGAACTCTTCCAACAGGTCCGCCTGGTAGCCCTGCTGGTGCAGCAGATCAACGACAATCCGGGCAATTGCTATGTTGACCTCCGCCTCGGTCAGACCGTCTGGACAGACAGCGCCAGGATCATAACCGGCATGACCGGCGACAATGCCCACGCGCCGGGGAGGGACGCGTGAACTGGAAATGTCATCTGCCGAGGTAGTGGGCTCAATAGCGGGTGTTGTGTGATCAGCTGTAGGAACAAGGGGGTCGTCACCAGGTGCGGGGAGGGCGTTTTGCTCGATTGTGAGGGGCTGGACCGGCAAAATTGCTGGCGGGGTGGGGTGCAGATCCTCGCGCACCACCATCCACACGCTGAGCGCAACTGCCGACATCAGCGAGAAGCCAGCCAGCAGCAACATCAGCTGTGCAGCAATGAGCAGGACACGCCGCCGCAGCGGCCCACGGGCCGTTTTTCTGTGCGAGACCACAGTGCAATTTTACCATAACGAAGTGTCTCGTGACAATTTCGATGCGCTGTCAGGGAGTATTCCAATTGGGGGGCGGAATGAAGCAATGAGCTCAGAGTTGTGCCAATTACCCAAGCTGCGGCTGCCAGGGAGTGGAAAGCCTTTTATTCGCGGAGAGCGTCGAGTATGGCAGAGTTTTTTTCATATGTTCGGCGTACATATGCGCTGCTTGCGCACACATGCAGCCCACTTTGCATCCTGCCTTACGTTCTTCGAGGCGCGCCCATCAACGCGGATGGGTCTCCTGATAGCGTACGCTCAGATAATTGACCACCATCACCAGGATCAAAATCATCCCCCAAATAGCGATGGTGAGGAAGGGATTCACGTTTAGCAAGTTCAGTCCGCTGGATACCAGCTGTAGGATGACCAAAGCCAAGACCAGTCCAGACACACGGCCGAACCCCCCAGCCGCGCTGACCCCGCCCAAAACGGAGGCAAGCACGGTCATTAACAGGTATGACTCACCGTAGTCGGCCTTGGCCGAGTTGAAACGGGACATCATGATCATCGCAGCGATTCCGGAGTAGATGCCCGAGATCAGATAAGTGCGGAAGAGCACCGCCGTGTTGTTCACCCCGGCGAAGAAGCACGCGATGGGGTTTGATCCGATCATATAGATATAATTGCCCAGCGGAGTGTGGTTCAAGACCACCGCCATAAAGGCAGCGCACAGGATAAAGAGGATCATTGGCATCGGCATGCCTGCCACCAAACCGTTACCGATGAACAGGATCGGCTCCGGCAACCCAGAGAGCGTATAGCCGCGCGTCAGCACGATGGACACTCCCTTCACCAGAATCATCGTGCCCAGCGTGGCCAGGATGGGTGAGACCTCCACAACTGCGATCAGAAAACCGTTGAGCAATCCAATGATAGCCGAAACTGACAAGCCGGCCGCTACAGCACCTGCGGCAATCGCCATAGGTCCTATCCCACTGGCATCCGGTTTCACAAAATTGGTCAGGATCAGTGCAGCCGTAATAGCCGAAAGGTTTGCTGAGGCGATAATGGAAAGATTGATCCCGCTCGTCAGCATCGTGATCATCATCGCTAGCGAGAGGATGCCCAGCTCGGGTAACTGGAACGCCATCGACTGGATGTTTTCGAATTGAACGAACTGACTGCCGTTCAAGGCCCACATCAGTCCAAATACAGCTAGCAGAATGACACTAAGGACAATTGTCTCAGAATTCTTGCGTGCCATTTCGATCACTCCACTTCGACGCTCATCTTACGCCGGCGCTGGAGTTTGCGCCGGTAGGCACTTACCCCGACACTGACAATGATAACCAGGCCGATGAACACGTTATACCAATAGGAGGAGATGCGCATCAGCGTCAGGCCATTACCGATGATGCCCACCAGCGCCACACCCAACAAGGTGCCCCACAATGTGCCCACTCCGCCGGTCAAGCTGGCCCCTCCCAATACCACAGCGGCGATCACGTCCAGTTCCTTGCCCACCATTGAATTGGTTGCCACGCGCTGGGCTAGCATCACCTCCACCACCCCGGCGATGCCTGCCAGCAGGCCCATGAAGCTATACACGAACAGATGTAGTGCCAAGATGTTGAAGCCGGTACGTTGAGCTGAGGCAAGATTGCCCCCTAGTGCATAAATGCCCCTTCCTAACATCGTATAATGCAGAATCACCCATGCGGCCAGGATGACCGCGAACCAGATCAGTGGGATTACCGACAGTCCATAAGGCACGCCATCGGGATTGACCAAGCTGATCACGTTGGTCTCGGCAAAGCGTCGGAACCATTCCGGCATGTTGTACAGCCAGGTGCCACCCGAGAAGACGGTGAGCAGGCCGTAGTAGACGTTCAGTGTTGCAATCGTGGTGATGATGCTGGGAATGTTGAAGAAATGAATGATCACCGCATTGATGAGGCCTAGACCGGCGCCGATCGCAGCGGACATAAGAAGTACGGTTGCTATATTGCCGCCGTGCTGCAAGGTGACATACATCGTGGTGTAAACCGCTACCGTGGCCACTGCGGTGAAAGAGATGTCAATGCCACCTGAGATCAGAACGAACAGTACCCCGATAGAGAGAATTCCCAAAAATGTGTAGCTCTTGAGCAGATCAAACAGGTTTTCCAACGTCAAGAAGTTGGGGTTTAGCAACGTGATAGCGCATGAAAGGAGCACAATGACCAGCGCAACATAGGTTTCTTGGTATTTCCACAGTCTTCTCATGGCGTGGTTCCGTCGCTCATTGCTAAAGGTGGATCAGCTGAGCTGATTGATGCATTGTTGGATGTCTTCTTCACTAATATGAGCTGTGTCAAACTCGGCGACGATACGCCCTTTATGCATCACCAAGACACGATTGCAATTGTGATACACCTCGGGAATCTCGTCTGAAATCATCATAATGCCCAGACCGCGGCGCGCTAAATCGCGAATGATGTTGTGAATGGCGCTCTTGGCGGCGACGTCTATCCCGATGGTTGGGCCATCAAGGATCAAGATGCGTGGCTGGATGGCGATCCACTTCGCCAGCACCACACGCTGTTGATTACCGCCCGAGAGGGTCTGGACGGGTGCTTCTGGCGATGGCACCCTGATGCTCAGCTGGTCGATCCAGCGTTTCACTGTGTCACGCACGGCGCGATGATCGATAAGGCGCAGTCGATTGATCAGGCGCTCCAAAATGGTGAGGACGATGTTGCGGCTCACCGATTGTTGGCTCACAAGGCCCTGGGTTAATCGGTTTTCGGGCACATAGCCGATTCCCAGGCGCACAGCGTCTTGCACCGACCGGATGCGCGCAGGACGCCCATTGATGCGGATCTCGCCCGATTGGGCTGGATTGACGCCGAAGAGCGCCAACGCAAGCTCAGTGCGCCCAGAACCCAGTAATCCTGTGATGCCCAGAATTTCGCCAGCATGCAGCTGGAAGGTGATATCACGGAAGTTGCCCCGCAGGGAGAGGTGCTGTACCTCAAGCAGAGGTTGTTCCGGCAGCTTAACGGGCACGTAGTGGCTGTATTCCAACTGTTTGCCCGTCATCAGCTCGGTCAGCTTGCGGTCGTTGAGCTCCTGTGCCGGGAAACACCCGATGTTGCGTCCATCGCGCAGCACGGTGACACGTTCGGCGATCTGAAATACCTCGTTCAGTTTGTGGCTGACGAAGAGCGTGGCGATGCCCTTTGACTGCAAATCGCGCACCACGCCGAACAAAGCTTCCACTTCTCTGTGGGTCAGCGAGGCGGTCGGCTCATCCATAATCACCAGACGCACATCCCGCGTCAATGCGCGACAGATGGCGACCAGTTGCTGATCGGCAATCGAGATCTCACCTACCAGTTCGTCGAGCGGAAGGCGCACCCCGATTCGCGCCATTGCACGTCGAGCAATCTCGTGAACGGCGCGCCAGTTGACAAAACGATCCCCGGCAGCCAATATTTCGCTGAGCGCAATGTTTTCCGCCACACTGAGATTGGGGAAAAGGGACAAATCCTGGTAGATGACCTCGATGCCTTTCCGGATAGCGTCGATGGAATGATAATCGTGGAAGCGTTCCCCGTCGATTTCAATAATGCCCCCCGGGTCGGGCTGCACCGCTCCGGAAATAATTTTGATCAACGTGGACTTTCCAGAACCGTTCTCGCCCACCAGGCAGTGAATCTCGCCATAGGCGACTTCAAAATCCACCCGATCCAGCGCTTGTACCCCGGCATAGCGCTTGCTGATGTTCTTCATTGAAAGGAAGGGCTGAGCCATAGTTGCGATCCGTTGAGAGGGAATAACCGAGGAGTCCGAAGCCGCCCGCTTCGGACTCCTCTTGATTCGGTAATCTATCTCAAGGCGACAGACCAGCGCACGGTCTTAGAAGCCAAGGCTCTCGGCGTTCTCCTTGGTGATGTCCAGGGCGGCATCGATGACGAGCACCCGATCCTTAAGGGTGGCTTTGCCCAGACCGGCAACGTCCATGCCATCTGTGACCTTGTTGCCGTCCAGCAAGTACTTGGCCAGCCATACCATCCCATAGCCAGCGTCAGCCGGGTTCCAGAGGGTGCCATGCTTCAGCGAACCATCCTTGAGGTAAGGCAATGCCTGGCTGGGCAACACGGTACCCACAACCGCGATCTTGTCAGCCAGACCTTTTTCCTGGAGTGCCTGCGCAGCGCCGATGGGACCCTGGCTGCCGAAGGCGAGGATACCTTTCAGATCAGGATACGCCTTGATCAGATCCAGAGTCTGCTTGCGCGCGTCATCCACCTTCTCGGAGACCGGATAGCGATCGCCCACTTGCTTCAGGTTGGGATACTTCTCCTTGGCATAGGCGAGCGCTGCATCAGCCCACATATTGTGCGCCGGGACGGTCAGCGAGCCAACATACACGGCAAATTCACCCGAGTCGCCCATGAATTTGACCAGCATATCCAAGTTATGCTCGCCGAACTTCTTATTGTCGATCAACTCCAGGTCGTAGTCATTGCCGACTTGATCAGGGGACTCGTGGGTGATGATGATAATTCCCTTGTCCTTTGCCTTCTTGAAGACGGGCTCGAGCGACTTGGCATCGTTGGGCACCACACAGAGTGCATCCACTCCCTTGGCGATCAAGTCTTCGATCACTTTTGCCTGCTGAGCTGGGTCATCGGTTGTATGGCCAGTCTGGTAGGCGTTGACTCCCAGCTCCTCGGCCGCGCGCTTGACCCCCTTCTCCATCGTGTTAAACCAGGGAATACCGGTCAGCTTTACTACGACGGCAATTTCATATTTTTTAGCTTCCGGTTGCGCTGCTTCGGTCTTGGCGGGCTCGGTGGCAGGGGCCTCGGTCTTGGCCGGCTCGGTAGCAGGTGCTTCGGTGGCCGGTGCCTCGGTCTTGGGCGCCTCAGTGGCGGGCGGAGCGGTAGGGGTGGCACAGGCGCTCAACAGCATACTGAAGATCAGAGCTAGCGAAAGACTCAATCCAAACAAAGTGCGTGCTCTCATAGGTGTTCCTCCTTTGGAATGGAATCTGAATTGGGTTGTGGACAATACGTTGTTACCGTACAAACCACATGCCTCTGCCTTCGGTCCGTGTGTGAAAAGCGCTAGGAGCGTTTTCTGTTCCTTCCGGACCTGATCGGCGGTGACTTGGCCAGCCGTTCGCGCCTTGCCTGCGCCTCAGAAACATTTTCATTTTAGTACGACCTGTATGGAATAGCAAATGGAGCGAGCCGAGCAGCGGTGAGACAGTGGTCCATTAGGAAGGAACCCGGGACGGAAGGTGCATGGCTATATGTCCTCCTGCCAAGACGCTGCCGACTCAGCCCTGGGATTCGAAGGGTTTCTCATTTCTCTGACCCACTAAGTCATAGAGACTATATAGGGATCCTTGTTCCGAAGCTCGATACGGTTCTATTTGCATTCTGATGTCTATTTTAGAATAATATCATTCACATAGTCTATGAAATTAGGTATTCCAGGAGGTTTCAGAATGCAAAGATTCTATGCTTCGATCGACATACGCCTGACCCGTTGGATGGCACGTTACGGGATCACACTGTTGCGTATTTCCCTTGGGATCGTCTTCTTCTGGTTCGGCATCCTGAAATTCTTCCCTGGCGTCAGCCCGGCGCATGACCTAGCGGTGCGCACAATCCACATCCTCACGTTCGGGTTGATTCCCGATCACATCTCGATTATCCTACTGGCCGCATGGGAAACACTGATCGGTTTGGGGTTGCTCACAGGAGTCTTCATGCGCGCCACGTTGCTCCTGTTGTGGCTGCAGATGCTAGGAGCGATGACGCCGCTTTTTCTGCTCCCGCAGGATTCTTTTACGCGCATTCCTTATGCGCCCACTTTGGAAGGCCAATACATCATCAAGAACTTGGTGCTCATCAGCGCCGGCATCGCGATCGGAGCCACTGTGCGCGGCGGCCGATTGAGCGCAGACCCACAAATCGAGCCATCTGAGTGAAATAGAAATGCGGGTGCTGCCAGTTGTATGATCATAACAGATCCTATGACGATCTGAGTGCAGGAGGTTATTTTTATGACAATAGAGGCTTCACAGACGCGCAAAGTGCTCATATACGGGGGCTCGGGCGGTATCGGCTTTGCCACCGCTAAAATTCTGCGCGCCCGCAACTACGCGCTCCATCTGGTAGGACGGAACGCGGAGAAGCTGGTTGCCTGCGCCGCGGAGCTGGGGGCGCAGTATACAGTGGGCGATGTGACTGACAGCACGTTGTTCGCACGCGTGGCGCAGGAAGTTGGCGAGCCGCTGGACGGCTTGGTCTATGCTGTGGGCACTATCAATTTGCGTGGCATTCAGCGCCTGGCCGAGGAGGACTTTATACATGACTTTCGGGTGAACGCACTGGGCGCGGCTCTCGCCGTCCAGGCAAGTCTGCCCGCGCTCAAACAGAGCGCCGGTGTCGCCTCGGTGGTGCTCTTCTCCAGCGTGGCTGCGCTACAAGGCTTCTCCCTCCATGCTTCCATAGGGATGGCCAAAGGCGCTGTGAATGGCCTCACCCTCGCGCTGGCGGCCGAGCTAGCGCCTAAGGTACGGGTAAATGCCATCGCACCTTCGCTAACACGGACTCCGCTGGGCGCGAGCTTGTTGGCCAGCGAACAGATGGCTGCTGCCATCGCCGGGCTACACCCCATGCAACGGTTGGGCACCGCTGAAGACATCGCTGCCCTGACCGCCTTTCTCCTTTCCGAAGAGGCGAATTGGATCACTGGGCAGATCATCAGCGTAGATGGAGGACGGTCTACTTTGCGTACCAAGAGCTGAGGGTGAACCTACCGTAGCAATAGACCGTCGTCCAGGCATTCTATCCTAAGGTCAATGGCATGGATTTATCTGGCCGAGCTGCACTACTTGCAAGATCAGCCATGCTTCCCTTTTCAGAAGGCAGTGTCAGTTACGGCTATCACTGTGGCGCGCTGGTGCAATTATTTCTATGCGCGGTTGATCACACTGAAGGCGAATTCCACTTTGGTTGAGGAAAGGAGAGGCCCTTTGCCAGCGGTAGCCCAAGAAAGGGAAGCATTCGTAGCGGACTGTGTCTGTTGGCTTTTGGAAAACTCCATTACGCCACAGCTGTTCTGCTTGCTCTTAGACGATAAACCTTTACCTCGCTCGGGCCGGGTGGCGAAATTTGATCATCACGATGACACGTGCTGTTGGGTGCTCAACCTGTCTGAGCTTGAGTTCGCTGAACTACAACGTGTTTGGAAAGCGAACAACTTGCCGGAAGATCTCTTTTATCCGGAAAACCAGAACAGATGTCTGCCCTATCCAGGGACCGATTGGAAGGCCAAGTTGCTGCGCGTCCTGGGTGTACAAAAGTGTTACACTCCCAGACAATGGGATGTCGAACGGTCATCCGATTTTGGCCGTTCATGATTCGGGTGAAGAGATCTGCTTGTGCATGCGACGCCAGATAGTGCGCACGAGGACGATTGGCTCGTCGCAGTGCAATGCCAGAGTGGTGAGCCCATACATTCCGCCACCCAACACGATCCCCAATCCGCACTGGAGCCAGGCAGGCGCTTCCACAAATACAGCGTTCACCCCCAGCAGAGTCAGAGCGGTGACCAAACATCCCCCGCCGATGCGTCCCAGCGCGCTGGTCAGTTCGTGGGCATCGCTGAGGACTTCCAGGCGGCGATGGAGCAGATAAAGCAACACACCCATCTCGGCGGTGGTGGCCAGTGTGTTGGCCAGTGCCAACCCTCCATGGGGTGCCCAGCCCAGCTGGCGAAACAGCACGATGAAGACCACGCTCAACAGCGCGTTCGCGATCATAGCCGCTATACCCACTCCGACCGGTGTGCGCGTGTCGTGAACGGCGTAGAAAGCCCGGGTGATAAGCTCCAGGGCGGCGTGGCTTGCCAAGCCCAATGCGTAGAACAAGAGTGCCCAGGCTGTTGCGGTGCTGGAACGCGCGTCAAATGCACCGCGTTGTAAGAGAGCGACAACCAGGGGTTCGCGCAGCAGGATCAGGCCCACTGTGGCTGGCAACGTCAGGTAGAGCACGCTGCGCAGCGTCGTGCGGAAGACGCGCTGCAGAGCAGCATGTTCGTTGCGCGCCACCAACGCAGAAAACGTAGGAAACGCGGCAATGGCAACCGATTGGGCGATGATCCCTTCGGGCAGCAACATTATCATGCGCCCGTAGTTGAGTGCTGCTAAGCTGCCGGCTGTCAGGCCGGATGCCAGCACCACGTTGACCAGGTGGTTGAGCTCGACAGCGGCCAGCCCCAGCGCGCGTGGCGCCATCAGTCGTCCCACCTCACGTACTCCTGGATCGTGAGGAGCCAGGCGCGGCCAGTAGCGCACGTCGAATTGGCGCAGGGCGGGCAGCTGGACTAACAGGTGAGCCGCGGCGCCGGCCACTACACCGACGACGGCCCCACGTACCCCTAATGAGGGACCGAGCAACCACGCGCCCAACGCGATGGCGAGGTTGTACACTGCTGGCGCCAGCGCCGGAAGCAGGAAGTGCTGGCGTGCGTTCAGGATGCCCATCACAATGCCACTGACACCGAAAATGAGCGTGGAGAGGAGCATCCAACGCATCAGCTCGGCTGTCAGCGCGTGTTGCGCCGGGGTGAAACCGGGCGCGATGACGGTGCGCACCAATACGGGCGCTCCGAGTGCCACCAGCGCTGCCACACCGCCCATGGCCAGTACCACCCAGTTGAGCACGGCAGAAGCCAGCTTCCAGGCAGCACGCTCATCGTCACGCGCCAGGTATTCGGACAGAACTGGGATGAGCGCCGAGCCCAGAGCGCCACCGGCCATCAGCGCAAAGAGTAGGTCAGGGATGCGAAAAGCGGCCAAGTAGGCATCCAGCTCAGCGCTCGTGCCAAACTGGCGCGCGATCACGATTTCACGCAGAAACCCCAGTGCGCGGCTCAGCACGAAGAAGGCCATCACAACGAGAGCTGCCTGGGCCACACGACGCGTGTGGAATTGGGTAGTTGAAGAGATGGCATTGGGCACGGCGTGGTGTGACAATGAGGGATCTCCTTAGCACGAGAAGCGGTCAGTGCCGATTATAGGTGACCCAGTCCAAACTGCACAACCAAGAATAGGATGCCCACGTCAAACTCTCGGTGGGTATCCAGATGCTTTCAGGAATCTTTGGGCTGCAATGTAGAGAGGCGCATGCGCACCCATTCCCAGGCTTGCGCTCGTGTCCTCACTTCGCCCGCTGCCTGAGCTTCTTGGAGCTCGCGCAACAAACTGCCGACCAGCGGCCCGGGCGAAATACCCAGCTGACGTACGATCTCGCCACCGCGGAGCAGCGGCGAGGGTGTTACGATTTCGTCGTGCTGTCCGAAATACGCTTCGAAAAGCTGGCTGACTGTTTCCAACACTTTATTATGGTGTTCGTGTTGAGCTGGCTCATCCAGTGCCAGATGGTCTGCCAACGCGAGCAACACCACACTTACGCCCGTTTCGCCCGTGTCGCGAAAGAAACGATGCAGCGCGCGCCGACTGACCGTCGTCTCACGCGCCAACAACAGTGGACGCAGATGCCAGCGCACAACAGATGCCACCCAGTCGCTCACCTGACGGGAGAAGCGCAGACGCCCCAAAATTTCTCTTGCTCGCTGCGCTCCTATCTTCTCGTGGTCAAAATAGTGGACCAAGCCATCTTCATGGCACTTGAAAGTGGATGACTTACCGATGTCGTGTAACAGCGCTGCCAAAAAGAGCAACGCACGTCGGTCATAGCCATCCCCCACTAGCGAGGTCAAATGCTGCGTGATGTGCTCGTGGTAAGGCAGCAACACATCACCCCAGCCCGTCTGGAGGTTTGTTAGGAGGCGGTGTGTCATGTGCACCACTCGGATCGAATGGGCAAATCCATCCAGCGTGCTTCCCGGCTGCGGCAGCCCCTTTAAGGCGATCAGCTCAGGCAGAACGATGTCCAACATACCAAAGGCGTCCATTTGTTGCAGCGATGCCCCCGCATTGGGAAGTACCAGGATCTTCATGAATTCCTCGCGCACACGTTCGGAGGAGACCTCGCGCAGGCGAGATGCTGCCGTTCGGGTCTGTGCTAGTGTATTGGGCTCGATTTTAAAGCCGAACTGGGCACACAAGCGCACAGCGCGCAGCGTGCGCACTGGGTCGTCCGACAATGCTCGATCAGAGGTGGCGCGCAGTCTGCCAGCGCGCAGATCATTTATGCCGCCAAGCAGGTCCAATACTACCAGTGGTTGCTTAGTGAGCTCCACTGCCATGGCGTTGACACAGAAGTCACGACGCGCCAGGTCTTCTTCCAGGTTTGTCCCTTGATAAGCAGCTACGTCCACGACGCGCCAGTCGGCTCGTCCCATCGTGCCAAACACGGCGCGCCCGATATCGCGCTCCCGGTCCAGGACGTAGAAAGCGGCGCCGAATTCATCGGCCAGGCGGCGTGCGAGTGAGATGCCCCCCTGGGGCACCAGCAGGTCAAAATCGTGCGTTCGGGTGGGGACCGTCAGATGACGATCGAGACCAGGCAAGCTGCGCAGCAAACTATCGCGAACTGCTCCCCCAACCAAAAAACAGGGCTGGGTCACTTGAGGCAGCCAGCGTATCAGGCGTTCCATCCAGGGAGCTCCATCGGAGCCGCTTAGACACTCAGATGAAACAATCACCTGCGGGACCAAGTAGGAAACCTTAGAGACACTCGGCTACTAGATCAGCCACTTCAACAGGGTGACGGGCGACGCGAATGCCCGCTGCCTCCAGCGCAACGATCTTCTCTTGAGCAGTCCCTTCACCTCCCTCGATGATGGCGCCGGCGTGTCCCATACGATGGCCAGGCGGTGCCGTGCGACCGGCGACGAAAGCGATCACCGGCTTGCTCACTTCGCCGGCAATAAATTGTGCTGCTCGCTCTTCATCAGTACCTCCGATTTCGCCGATCAGCACGATGACATCCGTGACGGGGTCGTCCTCAAACAGGCGCAACACGTCCACGAAGGAAGTGCCGATGATGGGATCACCCCCAATGCCGACAGCGGTGGATTGCCCCAGCCCACGGTCGGTGAGCGCTTTGACCACTTCGTAGGTCAGCGTGCCGCTGCGTGAGACCACCCCTACCGGGCCGGGCATATGAATGTGTCCAGGCATAATGCCCACTTTAGCTTGACCCGGCGTGATCACACCTGGACAGTTGGGCCCGATCAGACGCGCACCGGTATCTTCCAGAAATTGGCACGCACGCACCATGTCCAGGATGGGAATCCCTTCGGTGATGCACACGATCAACCCAATACCCGCATCGGCAGCTTCCACAATGGCATCCGCCGCAAACGGGGCCGGCACATAGATAATCGAGGTATCCGCGCCGGTGGTCTGCACTGCCTCACGCACCGTGTCGAACACGGGCACTCCGTGTACCCATTCACCCCCCTTGCCAGGCGTGACTCCGGCGACAACATGCGTGCCGTAATCCAGCATCAGGCGCGTGTGAAAACTCCCCTCAGTACCGGTGATACCTTGTACCACTAATCGTGTTTCTTTACTCACCAAAATGCTCATTTCACACAGCCCTCAGTGCGGAGAACGATTATGTAACGTGGCAAAGGTCGAATCACTGACTGGCGGCCAGGGCTACAGCCTTCTGGGCGGCCTCGAGCAACGAGGTGGCTGTGATGACATCGGCGGCGGCCAGCAGCTGACGTCCCTCTTCTTCGTTAGCGCCTACCAAGCGCACCACCATCGGCGGCACAGGTGTGGATGTCTCCTGGATCGCGGTCAGAAGACCGCGCGCTACCTCGTCGCAGCGGGTGATCCCTCCAAAGATGTTGATCAGGATGGCCCTGACATCTGGATCGCTCAGGATGATGCGCAATGCCGCGGCTACCTTGTTCGCCCGCGCCCCACCGCCGATGTCCAGAAAGTTGGCCGGACGACCACCGTATAAGTCCACGAGGTCCATCGTCGCCATCGCTAAACCGGCGCCGTTGACCATGCAGCCGATGTCGCCGTCCAATTTTACATAAGAGAGATCTGCCTGACGTGCTTGGCGCTGCGCTTCGGTCTCCTCTTGCACGTCCCGCATCTCGCTCAATTCCAGATGGCGAAATAGCGCATTGTCATCCAGCGTGATTTTGCCATCTACGGCGATCATCTGCCCCTCCGGCGTGATCACGAGGGGGTTGATCTCGGCTAGTGTGGCATCGTTATCGACGAACACGCGCCATAGGCCGCGGGCAATCGTCGTGAAAGGGCGGATGAGATTGCCATGCAATCCCAGATCGAAGGCCAAGTTGCGCGCTTGATAGTCCATCAAGCCGCGCAAGGGATCGATTAGCAATCGGAAGATCGCGTCCGGCCTGGTTCTGGCAAGTTCTTCGATTTCGACGCCTCCCTGGGCCGAGACGATCATCGCCGGCTTACGGTGCGTGCGATCGATCACGATGCCCATATACATCTCCTGCCCGATTTCAGCAGCGCATTCGACCAACACCTTGCGCACCGTCAGACCTTTGATGGACATGCCGATGATCTGACGAGCCGCTTCTTCAGCTTCTGCGGCATCTCGGGCAATCAGAATACCACCTGCCTTGCCGCGTCCGCCCACCAACACCTGTGCCTTCACTGCCACGGGGCTGCCCAGCAAGTGGGCAATCTGACGCGCTTCCGAAGGGGTGGTTGCTATGTTACCCTGGGGTACTGGCAGCCCGTAACGAGCGAAAATCCTCTTTGACTGATATTCATGTAGCTTCACCGCTGGCTCCAAGTATTCTGAATGGTGATATCGAGGGAATGCTCCTGCGCGATTATACTCCGCGCATCACACTCTGCCAATCTTGCTCGAGATGAAAAGAAGAGATCGGCTGCTGCCGTCAGCCGATCTCTTAAGAGGAGGAGAAGAGGAGATTGCCTTCACGAACGTATTTGGGTTGCAATCCTTGCCAGCTGCCTTGTACCCTCAGGAGGATGGTATAGGCTGCCCCTAAGTCACACTGATATCTTAGCATAATTTGTTTCCCTTTGCCTTACGCTCACCCTACGAATGGCATACGTTTGCTATAGGAGGAATTGCTGACCAGCCTGAAGATGAACACCCGTTTGATGATCGGCATTCAGCCGACTCACCATTCTGCCAGTTGATCGAGGAATTGGGCTGCTTGTTCGGCTCCGTTTTGTCCCTGGCGCGGGACACGTGGCAATGTCAATATGTCCGGAAGACGGGCTAGCCAATCACCCTTATCAAAGCTCTCATCCAGAAGGAGGCCGGGCATTTCCCGCGTTATGAACTGTACCAATGCTTGTGACTCGCGAAAATGGGGACGCGGCACGTATCCAAATGGCACACCAGCCCAATACACTTCTGCAACGGTGCTGTAGCCCACCTTGCCGATGACGGCATCGCTGGCATTGACCAGATCCGGATGGAAGAAGCGCGAACGATGCGGCAGAGCTATGAGATTAGCGGGCATAGCCCGTGTCGTACCCATCTTCTCCCACGCCTCTAAAGCTCCAGGTACCACGAAGAAGACACCAGGGTATTCGCCCAGTGCTTCCAAGAAGCGATATTCCCAGGAAAATCCACCCATCGTGATCAATACCATACGCGCGCCATCCGGTATTTCGAGCTGCTGGCGGATATGAGATGGCACGGTACGGGGCATACGACTCACCGGGGCTGTAGTCAGCTGACACGGTGCACGCTGACACACCGGCTCCGTTTGAATGCGATAGTCCACCGAAGCATACAACGCGCGCATGCGCTCTACGGGATCGCGGAAGCGTTTATCCTTTTCTAGATAGCCTTCATAAATGTAATCCCACGTGAAGTTCTCGATCAGCACGCTGGGGATGCCTGCAGCACGCGCTACTACGATGCCCAAGGGGGCGATGTCGCACACCACCAATCGACACTCGTTGGACTTCAGATATTCTGCCAGTCGATCGACAACCACAGGGTCAAAAGTGAGGAAACGATCCAGTTGGTGCAACGTTTCCTTCAGGTCTTCATCCAGCGCTGTTCGCTGAACCATGCCGATATCCGTCAAAACGTTGTGTAGTACGAAAGTGCTGCCCAGCGTGTCCTCGAAGAACCAATCTGGCACACGGGTGAAAATCTCAAAATGTACGTCTGGGGCGCGTCTGTGCCACGCGGCCATAACCGCTGCGGCGCGTGCCGCGTGACCATACCCATGCGGAGTGACAAAGAAAGCGACACAGCGTCTATATCGGCTATGTGATACGAGTTCCATATCCCAGTTACAAGAGACCCAGCATGCGTGCCAACCGCGCCACGGTGAAACGGTTGCGAAGGTAATGAGAGCAACACATTGCCAGCTCAACCTCTTGGTCGCTCAATCCCAACATGCCCGGTCGAGTGGGAGCCCCTGCAGCTGCCAACATCTCTTCGATCTGCGCCGCCGGGGGTACCGTAGCGGCAATTTCTTGAACCGCGTCCCAATTATCCAGCACGCGTCGCTGAAGAGAGGTGTAAGCCGTTGCATCCATATTGAGGAAGGTGCTTTGCTCTGCGATAATGGCCTCGGCGATGGGGCCATAGACCTGACGGATGATCTGAATTTCGATAGCGCGTTCCGGCATCGAGACGCTCGCCATGCGTTCTGCCGCCTGTGCCCTCGAAAGCTGTTTGATCTGCTCGTAAAGCGAGGCCACCAGAACAGTTGCCACGCCTACTTTAGCGCCGTGCAATTGGGAGGGGCGGTGTTCCCACAACAGCTTCATCTCCCAGAAGTGGGAGGCATGATGTTCCGCGCCTGAAGCCAGGGTCGTCTTCCCAAACTCCAACATGCACAGACCCGATTCGATCAGCGCTTCCATCAGTCGCCGCACGGCAGCTGGCTCTGATCGTCCGATCGCAGCAACGTCGCGCACGCACGAATCGAGAGCGCGGCGTGCGCGTTGATCTAGGGCGGCATCATATTCTTCATCGCAGATCAAGTGGCCCAGACGCCAATCGGCCAACGAGGTGAACTTGCCCACGATGTCGCCAAAGCCGGCTGCGATCAGGCGATGAGGGGCAGCACACAAGGTCGGCAAATCAGCAAAGACGGCGCGTGGAGGTTGCGCAATTAGAGTGCGCTTGACCCGGTCCAACACCAATGGCGCTCCGATAGAAGTATAACCGTCCACTGAGGGGGCTGTCGGCAATGAGATAAAAGGTAATCGAGCACGGTGACTGACAAAGCGCACCAGGTCAGTGATTGTGCCGGCACCAACTGCCAGGAAGACTCGCTCGCTCGCGTCCATATATTCCAGCAGCTGCACGATGGCGCGTTCGTCGGCGATGATCTCTTCTCCACGCAACAAGATCGTTTGCGCATCGTATCCATGAGTTCGCAACGCATGCTCGGCAGCTTGCCCCAATGCGGCATATGTGTTCTGATCGGCCACCAATGTCAGAGCATGTATGTTTTGAGCGGCACAATAATCGAGCAGGCGCGCCAGGGCATCATTTCCAATATAGATGGGAATGTCGTAATGCATATCTTCCACCTGTTCCGTAATCATGCACCTCTATTGTAACATCAAAGGACCTTCCCCAACGAGTTCGCTTAGTCTGGTAGATGGCCATCACGTATCAGGTGCCACAATCGCGCCGGCCGATAAAGTCGATTGAGCAGGACGAAGGCGGCGAGTGCCAGGAATCCCAGCATCTCCCACACCCACAGCTCTGGACGTTGCGTAAACGCATACCAATAGGCGCGCTGGATATCCTTTTGTTCACTTCCCTGCTTGCGCCATACGTGAAAGCGCCATCCGCGCAAGGGCCACCAGAAGGTATTGCGAAATAACCATAGACGGTCTTGCAGGCCGTGCATGAGAAAGGCCAATGCGTAAGGCCAGTGCTGTGGCATCCTGATGAGGGTGAAATAGACGACAAGGAGCTGGGCCAACAGAGTATGTGCAAACAGCATAGCGGACTTGAAACGTCGGTAGAAATACAGAGCCGCGAGGGGCTTGTCCACGAGATCAGGGGCGCTGGTCGCTAATGCCACCAAGCGCATGTCCACTCGGTTGAGCTTGGGAAAGCGGCGGCGCGCTAAGTCAAAGACGAATAAGGTCAGCGCAATATGGCTGTGTGGCAACATTGTGTGCTGCTCCGATAAGATAACGTACGGAAAGGCCAGCATCGCGATCGGCTCATAACTGTGAAGGACATCCAGTAAGCATCTTCTCCCGACAGAGATATTTGAGCACGGCACGGCTGACGACTCGATTGCCTGCTTCATTGTAGTGTCCACCAGGGGCGAAATACCCGGTGAAGTCGGCGCTGCCTTGGTTGGCCGCGACGAATTCAGGCGTGAGATCCAACACCGGGACCCCTCTCTGGTGCAGCTGAGCGATCAGCTCTTGATACATCGGTGGATCACCTGCAGCGTATGCTTCGAAAGTGGGGCGATAGGCACACACCATAACGAAAGGTATCGCTCCGTTCTGTTGCACGGTCTGCGCAAACAGGGTGAGCAGGCGTAAGGTCACTTCGACCTGGAATGGATCCTGGTAGGAGTCCTGCCAGCTGGTCAGATGCGGCAGTGTGCCTCGATGACGTATCTCGAAAGCGAGGGTGCGCAACACCCGGGAGCTGAACAGCCTGTCTGTTGGTAGCGGTTCATAGCGCTCGCGCACACAGAAGAAATCGTGAGGGCATACCTGGTCCAAAAAATGGGAAGGATTCTCTAAAGCGGTATGTCGCAACGTGGCCAGTGAGCGGAATGGGTTCTCCAGAAGCGTCAACCCTTCTCCATCGGGAATGAAAACCGGTTTTGTGAGCGGCAACTTGGTCTCCGGATGGACAAAAGGGCGATAACGATTGACGTTGCGACGCAGGTTCTCCTCTTCGTAGACAATGATCACAATGTGGGGGTTATAGGCAGCTCCCTGGGTCATATAGCGCAAGAATGCCTGGTCAGTTCCATAACCCCCTACCCCCCAGTTCATCACTTCCAGATCCGGTCGGCTGTTTTCCAGCAGGTAGGGCCAGGAATCGGACAGCGCAACATCATCGGCATAGGCGAACGAAGGTCCAAAAACGGCGATGCGCGTTACACCAGGTGGTGGTGTCGGCGCATAAGAACGGATTGCACGCACCCCGATTTCGTTTGATTCATAGGGTGTGCCCTCTTCAACAACGGAGCTGTTGGGCCGTATGCTCCATCCCAAGATAGCGTCGAATTGATCGAAGTTTTTTCCTTCGCGTTCGCGTTGCTCGAAAATGTCTAGCACGTGCCGTTGCTCTGCGTTCAGGATGGGGAGAGGCAACAGGCAAAGCGTGCGATCCTGCAGAAGCAGACATTCACGCTGCATCCACACCAGGCGCGTGCTGAGCTCCAACAGCACGACAGTGATCAGTGCGATGCCAGCCACTTGCGAGACAAAACGCAGCCACCTGGACGATTGCGATGGGGGCATTTGAACAACACTGCTTGTCTGTTTGGTGTGATGCATTGTCAACGTCCAGGCATTATACTGCCCAAGAAGGCCGGAGCAAGTTTGTCGCGTTCCGATGGCTCAAGACTTGATTTGTGGCAGCACCAGGGTGATACTGGTGCCCCAAGCGAGGTGACTCGATCGATGCGGGTGATTGCTGGCAGCGCTAAAGGACATCGGCTGTATGCCGTGCCGGGAGGGGAGACGCGTCCCATCACGGACCGCGTCAAGGAGTCCCTTTTCAACATCTTGGGTGAGAGGATCGTCGGTGCACGGGTGCTGGATTTGTTTGCCGGCACCGGGGCAGTGGGGATTGAAGCGTTGAGTCGGGGAGCAGCCCATGCGGTCTTCGTGGATAAATCGTCGGCTGCATTGCGAACGGTGCGCCGTAATCTCGAGCACACCCGTCTGCTCGAGCGCGCCACGCTTGTCCAGGCGGATGTATTCCGCTACCTGGCAGGTCCGATCGAGCAGCCGTTTCATCTCATCTACGTGGCGCCCCCACAATACCGCGGCTGGTGGGTGCGGGTCATCAATCTGCTGGACGAGCGCCCTGAATGGCTTGTACCCCTCTCCACCGCTACCGGCCTGGTGGTCGTCCAGATGCATCCACGCGAGTATCAGAAGATGCCATTATCTCACTTAAGCGTGCATGATGTGCGGCGTTATGGAAGCACCCTGTTGTGCTTCTACAAGTTGGGTTCCGCACGCACGACTTGAGAGACCGGCTGGGGATATTCGGAGACAGACGCAATCGGATAGGCAGAGGAAAGTTCGGGTAAGATATCAGAAGCCAGATGTTGTGCTGGTGGCTCGTTTACCGCGTCTTTCGTCCTTCGTTTTGACTTGAGACCCGCTTCCCACAGTCCCATTCCACCGACATAGCCGAATCCAGCGGCGTAGAGTAATAAAGAGGGAATGATATGGACATAGCCGTTGCGCCATGCCACCAGCATGCTGGCCAAGGCGTAGAAGGCTAACGCGAGCTCTCCCACTATGATCACTTCCACGTCCAGCACATACGGATTGTGCTGCCATTTCCCTTTGTCGCCCTCAAGGCCAAATTTGGGAGTGCGAAGGAAAACATTATTAGTGCCGAACAGGGCTTCGAGCACGCCACGCGTGTTGTTCAGAGCAATGCCAATCCCTAACAACACAAGCAAAGGTGAACTGGCATAGTGTTTCAGCCAGTTCCTGCCATAAAGCGCGATCTGTCCTACCGCATACATCAAAAGGGGAGAGGTGGTGAACATCCCCACAATTCCTGGGGAAACGGGCAGAGGAGGAGGGGACAGTAGCATAGGCAAGGTAGCAAGCACAGAAAACAGCAGGAGTGGATGTACCAGGTAAGCGCTCAGGTGGATGAGCGCCATGACCCGTACATACCAGGGCTTGTTGGATATTGCCACCTGCTTCCCCAGCTTGAGCAGACACTGGATCGTCCCCTTTGCCCAGCGGAATTGCTGACGCTTGAGCGCAGCTAATTGCGGCGGGATTTCAGACGGGGTGGTGACATCCGGGAGGTAAAGACACTCCCAACCTGCCAGCTGGGCACGGAAGCTGAGATCCATGTCCTCACACAAGGTATCACTTTGCCAGCCACCGGATTGCTCAACGCACTCACGCCGCCAGATGCCGGCAGTGCCATTGAAGCTGAACAAAAGGCCAGAGCGCTGCCGGGCTGTTTGCTCGACGATGAAATGCCCATCCAGCGCGATCGCCTGAGCCCGGGTCAGCAGGGAATACTCCCGATTGAGGTGTGACCAGCGTGTCTGTAGCATGCCCAAGCGTGGGCAACTCAGGAAATATGGCACCGTCTTCTGCAACCAGTCGCGTCCAGGCACAAAGTCGGCGTCGAAGACAGCGATCAGCTCGCCTGTGGCGTGCTGTAACCCCATCTGCAAGGCGCCTGCCTTGAAACCCTCGCGTCCCTCGCGGCGCAGCAGCTGGATGTCAAAGCCCTTGGATCGGTAGTATTCCACCCACGTCTGGGCAATCAATGTTGTATCATCAGTGGAATCATCCAGCACCTGAATCTCGAGTTGCTCGCGCGGCCAATCGAATTGGGTGACCGCATGAATAAGGCGCTCCACCACCATCGCTTCGTTATAAATCGGCAATTGCACCGTAACGCGGGGATAATAGGTTAGAGGGGCGCACGCGCACACTTTGGAGCGGTGCCACAGATAGAGAACTGTCAATATCAGTGCGCTGAGCGCGTACGCCGCCAGCAACAGAGTGGCGGTGGTGAACACAATGCTGGCTGCCGCTGTCAATGATTGTCTCCTGAGCGCAGAGCACGGTGATATATTCTGAGTATACTCCCGTGAGGCTGATACACCAAATCAAACTTAGTACTTGCGCCGGGAGAAAGATCAGGCAACTCACCCCTTGTCGCCCTCATCGAGCTGTGTTATACTCTATACTAGAGACCTGTTTTCGCAGATTTTGCCTGTCACCCAAGCTCACAGGTGAGGATTGAGGCAGGCATTTCTTGTTCCTATCCTCCTGCTATTGCATGCAAGAGAGGAAACGCGGGCAAGCGGGTATTTTGAACATGGGAGATCGCCGAATATGTCAGCTAACATTCGCATCGCACACATCTGGGGAATTCCTGTTGGGCTGCACGTCAGCTGGTTCGTTATCTTCGTCTTGGTGACCTGGTCGCTTGCAACCGGCTACTTCCCGGCCGAGTATCCCGACATTCCGGTGGCGGCATACTGGCTGTTGGGCGCTGTCACCAGCGTCCTCTTTTTTGCCTCAGTGGTGGTGCACGAGCTGGCTCATAGCATCGTCGCGCTGCGCCATGGCATTCCAGTGCGCGAGATCTCGCTCTTTATCTTCGGCGGCGTGGCGCAGATCGGCGAGGAACCCAAGTCGGCGCGGGATGAGTTCCGCATCGCCATTGCCGGCCCGGTCTCCAGTCTCTTGCTGGCTATCGTGTTCGGCATCGTGTACCTGCTGGATCAGCCGATTCCGTACTTGGCGGCGCCCAGCCTCTGGCTGATGCGCATTAACCTGATGCTTGCCCTCTTCAACCTTATCCCTGGCTTTCCTCTGGACGGTGGGCGGGTGTTGCGCGCCGCGGTGTGGAGCTGGACACGGAGTTATTACCGCGGCACCCAGGTGGCTGCCTACGCCGGCCAAGCGGTTGCTTTCGCCTTCATCGGGCTCGGACTGTTGGTCGTGCTCACCGGCAGCTTCTTCAATGGTATCTGGCTGGTCTTCATCGGCTGGTTCCTACAGAAC
>QEXY01000091.1 GCA_003130875.1 Ardenticatenia bacterium | reverse complement strand
GGGGTAGGGGGAATGGGAGTTGGAGTTGCCAGGTGATAAGGAGTGGGCGTTGCCACCGCCGATGCAACCGCGTTTTGCCCTGCTCCAGTCGGCAACTGGGCATCAGGCCGTGGTATTGTGCGCCACCAGCTCCAGCCAAATCCACCCAACACCACCAGCAGTGCGACGGCCACGACCCATGTCCACGAAATGCCGCGCAACACCCCTTGTACAGAGAGGTCGTCAAGGGGCATATGGCACATAAGACAAGTTTGCGCGCGTTGTGCCACAGGGGCACCGCAATATGGGCAGAAACGCTGCTTGCGTCCAAGAGCCACACCTGCACCGCAGATCGGGCATCGATGCTCTTTGCTCGTCAGGCGAGCTCCGCAGTTGATGCACTCAAAGGGTGATGCCATTCTGTTCTTCGATGATCTGCACTTTCTTCCGCGGATTTGACCGCCGCTACTTGGCAACAAGGGATGTTGCCGCCACGAGAGCAAAAAACACGCTCGATGCCGAGTATAACAGAAAGTAATATCCCGTGCCAAGTGTTCGTGATCACCTTGCCAGGATGAACTTCCACGTGTTATACTATGGGCTGCATCGCTCCAAATGCGATGGGAGTCCTATATGCTGAGACGCGCCGCCCTTCATATTTTCCCCCTGGTTGTTCTGCTCGTCGCCTTTCTGTTGCGCGTCTACCAGCTGGATGCCCAATCGTTATGGTGGGATGAAGGGCACTCCATTGCGATGGCCTCTGCGCCGATCGCCCAAATTGCCACTCAGCCCGGCATGGACGTCCATCCTCCTGGTTACTTTCTCCTGCTGCGCTTTTGGATGGGTATAGCGGGTATGCGCGAGTACGCATTACGCTACCTTTCGGTCTTTTTCAGCATGCTGACTGTCGCTTTGATGATGCGCTTGGCGCACAACCTATCGCATACAGCGACGGTAGGATGTGGCATGTTCGCCGCATTGCTCCCGCTTCATGTGGCGTATGCCCAAGAGGTTCGCATGTATGCTCTGGTTACATGCCTGACCGCGCTCGGCGGATATGCCCAATGGCGCATCCTCTTCCATAGTGCGTCCCGGCGCTGGTGGGGCATCTATACGTTAGCGACAGCAGCGAACCTGTACACGCATTACTTCGCCCTTTTTATCGTCGCCTTTCAGGGACTCGTCTGGATGATCTGGATCGCAGCGCACAAGGTGGGTGTACTCCAGCGCCTGTGGCAACTCCTGCTCGTCGCCCTGGCTGTGTTGATCCTCTTTGCGCCGCAGTTGCCCTTGGCGCTTCATCAGACAACGGCCTATGCCAATCCCAACCTGCGACCGCCTTCATGGGATGAGTTCCTGGCGCGTTCATGGCGGGCGTATACGGTTGGTCTGAGCATATATCCCGCGTGGAGTTATCTCGAAGGGGTTATGGCATTGCTCACGTTGGCAGCGGTGGGGCTGTGGATGTGGCGCGGTGGGATGAGAGCACCCCAATGGGCCTATTGCGTGGGTTGGTTCTGTGTTCCGCTGGCTCTCTATTTCCTGGTACTGCAGCGCCGCGCTTCGTTCGAGCCGCGGTATTTAATTGCCGTCACGCTCGCTTTGCCAGTGGGATGGACGGGGATGATTGTGCCGGTGCGAAAGGGGAAAGCTGTCCTGCCTCTGGCCTCGCTAGTACGGCTGCTCAGACCCGCCGTAGAAAACGTGACCCGTTATGTCTTGGTGGGTGCATTGATCGTCGTGCTAGAGCTGGGTCTCGTCAGCTATTTTACGAATACAGCCGCCTTCAAGGATGACAGTGCTGGCGTGATCGCGTGGCTGGCAGCACGGGTCACAACACGCGACCTCGTCTACGTGGACGTGCCTCATCCTTTTCACTATTATGCCGAGCGCATTGCGGCGCCGCTACGGTATCTATTTGTGGACATTCATACCGCGGCGGACACTTTGAACGCTGAAGTGCCTGGCCACGAGCATCTCTACTGGGTGACATGGCGTGGCAGCGATACCGACCCACGCGGTGTCATTCCCTTCTTGCTGGATAAGGCCGCGCAGCGCGTCGGCGATAAGGACTTCCGTGGCTATCGCGTGAGCTGGTGGCAACTGCCGCGCGATGTGCGATTCAGCCTACCGGATGAGTTAGACCCGGTGCACATTGTGTTCGGCGACGCGGTACTGGTGGATGGCGTAGCATACGGTGCTCGGGGACGTGCTGGCGGGACGACTTGGGTAACGCTCCACTTTGCGCTGTTGCACCAGACCGGTGTAGACTATCGAGCGTCACTGCGTCTGCGCAATGCAAATGGGAATATATTCGCATCGGTTGACCGGGATATTTTGAACGATCGGCACTTTCGTACGGCGGCTTGGCCCCTTGAAGATGCGCGTCTCAATCAAGCGCTGAATGTGTATACCCTGCCACTTCCTTCTGATATATCCCCAGGCGTATATCGGTTGGATCTGGTGGTCTACGAAGCGGATACACTGGCAGCACTGGCCGTCGGTAACGCTAGAGGTCCAGATAACTTCTCGGCATCCCTAGGAACCGTCCAGGTTATCCGTTAGCCTGATCGTTATCCCATTTCCATCCGAGTCTTTTCTAAATATTGTGACATTTGTCACAACCATGCCGGCCCTGCATGAGATAAACTAAATGGTGAAGGACGGTGATGATGGGTTGATGGAAGAAAGGCAAATCAGCGATACGCGTTTGCAGGTAGAGCGAAGCATCACCGACGAGACCATCGGGCAGATCACTCGCGTCGAGGAGCTCTTCTATGAGCTCAAGATTGCTGACTCGATGACGCGCGATCCCAAAGTGGTGACACCCGAGGTGCCGATGCGCGCTGTGTTGGAGCTCTTTCGTCAGACGCGCATTTCAGGAGCACCGGTGGTGGATCAGAGCGTGCTGGTGGGCATCATCAGCATCGAGGATCTCATCCGCGCACTCGTCCAAGGTGATCTGGATGTCCCCCTCAAACACTATATGACCAGCAAGGTGATCACCGTGCAGGCACAGAGTCCGGTGATCGAGGCTTTAAAAACTTTCGCCCAAACCCGCGTGGGGCGTCTGCCCGTTTTGGACGAAAACGGACAGTTGGTGGGCATTATCACTAAAGGAGATATCACGCGCGGGGTACTAAAGGCACTACAACGCGAAATCCAGCTCGAAGAACTCAAGCGCTATCGTGCTAGCCACCTGTTTGAAGACATTGTCTCAGATCGCACCAGCTTGGTACTGCGCTATTACATCAAGCCACGGGATTTTGCTCACGGCGGGCAGGCATCGCATCATATCAAGCGCGCCTTGCTGCGTCTGGGGGCTTCGCCTCAGGTCGCGCGTCGCTGCGGCATCGCGGCGTATGAAGCAGAGATGAACTTGATCATTCACACCACCAACGGTGGGGTCATCCGGGTGGGCATTGAGCCGACCGATATCCTAATCGAAACGTTTGATGACGGCCCAGGTATTCCAGATATTCAGCTGGCGATGACGCCCGGTTATTCCACAGCGCCGGAGGAGGTGCGGGAGATGGGCTTCGGCGCTGGTATGGGGTTGAAAAATATCGAACGCTGCGCGGATAGCATGCAGCTCGAATCGACCCCAGGCAAGGGCACCCACTTGACAGTGCGCATCTATCTACACCCACCAAAGGAGTCGCTACAGGAGCACAAATAAGGAAGGACGGGAAAGCTCATGACACTGCAGGAAATTGTCGCCCAACTGAACCTGACATGCCTGACCAAACCGCGTGACTTCAGCGCTGTGGAGATCCGCAATGGTTATGCTTCGGACCTATTGAGCTGTGTGATGGCAGGTGCACGTCACCACGGGGTGTGGGTCACTCTGCAATCGCACAGCAACATTGTGGCGGTGGCCGCATTGCTCGAGCTCAGCGCCGTGATCATCACCGAGAACTCGCGACCCGAACAGGAGACGATCGATAAGGCGGACGAGGAAGGCGTGAATCTGTTTCTGACCGACAAACCCACCTTCTGGGTGGTGGGCAAGTTGTGGGAGATGGGGGTGCGAGATAGCTGAAGTGCAGGTCTACGTCGCTGAGCTGCACGTGCATACGGTGCTCTCGCCATGTGCCGAGGTGGAAATGATCCCACCGCTCATTGTGCGCACCGCGCTGGAACGCGGGATCAACCTGTTGGCAATCACCGACCACAATGCCAGTGCCAACGTGGAGGCCGTGATGCGGGCAGCCCAGGGCAGCGCGCTGACTGTGCTGCCTGGCATGGAGGTGCAGACACGGGAAGAGGTGCATATGTTATGCCTGTTTGACACCCTGGAGCAGCTGGCAGATTGGCAGCAACAGGTGGACGCGCACTTGCCCGACCTGGAGAACGACGCGGACCTGTTCGGGGAGCAATTTGTGGTGGATGAGACAGGTGAGTTTGTGCGTCGAGAGAGACGATTGCTCCTCGCTTCGACACAGATGACATTAGAGGAAGCGGCCACACGGGTGCATGTCCTGGGAGGGTTGGCGATCCCGGCGCATATCGACCGCAAAGCGTTCAGCTTGATTACCAACCTGGGATTTGTGCCTGAGGGCGTCCCCCTTGCTGCGCTGGAGATCACCCGGCACATCACGCCCGCACAGGCGCGGCAACGATTTCCACAGATTGGTGATATCCCGCTCATACAAAGTGGCGATGCGCACCAACTTGCGGAGATAACTGGTCCTATGGTTTTGACCATGGAGTCGCCCACGACGGCGGAATTGCGTCTGGCGTTGGCGAATCGCGCCGGACGCTCTGCCGTTTTGCTGCGGAGAGTTGACAAGAGCGAGGCCGAGGATAAGTCTTCGACCCTTGCTCCTTCTGTGTACGAGCAGGAAAGTCTATAGAGGAGGGCCGGTGTCTTACTGGTATGATCTCTTATTTGACTCACAGGGAGAACGTGATAAAATTCACAGATGTTGTATATACTCTCGTCGACAACGGAGGCCGTAATGGCAAACGCGCTTCAGAACATTCCAGCTGATGATCCGCTTGCGATCCCCGAGCAACGAGCGCTCATCGATCAGATCCTAGAAGAGAATCGCCATGTGCCTGGTGCGGTCATGGTGGTGCTCAACGAGTTACAGAGCCAGATCGGCTATATTTCGAATCCTATGCAGGCCTACGTAGCTCAAAAGTTGCGCATCCCGTTGACCCATGTGCGGGGTGTGGTCTCGTTCTATTCGTTCTTCACCACCACTCCGCGCGGCCGTCATACCGTCAAGTTCTGCATGGGCACTGCATGTTATGTCGGTGGTGCGCCTGCTTTGATCAGCAAGGCACAAGAAGAGTTGGGCATCGAGGTAGGCCAGACGACGCCGGATGGTCAGATTACATTGGAAGTGTGCCGCTGCATCGGTGCATGCAGTCAGGCGCCCACGGTGACGGTGGATCGGGACATCTATGGACGTGTACAACCCAATATGTTGCCCGCCATATTGAACAAGTACCGTAAGAGCAAGAAGTGACCTTTAAACAGTAGAAGGTTTGGCGGAGCGTCTAGTTGTGCTGTGAAGAATTGGGCATAGTCGTGTGAAGGAAATTGCGTTGCACGTGCTGGACATCGTCGAGAACAGCGTAGCAGCGGGCGCGACACGCGTGGATGTTACGGTGTGTGAGGATAGCTCCAATGATACACTCACCATCGTGGTGCAAGATAATGGCAAGGGAATGGATCAAGAGCTGTTGGAACGCGTGTCTGATCCATTTGTCACCACGCGCACGACGCGTAAGGTAGGGCTAGGCATCCCCTTGCTCAAAGCAGCGGCTGAAGCATGTAACGGTTATCTGCGCATTGAATCGACTCCTGGCAAGGGCACCCGTCTGGAAACCCGATTCCAACGCAGTCATATCGATCGCATGCCGCTCGGCGACCTGGCGGGGACGTTTCTCACCTTGCTGATCGCCTTTCCGCAGGTGCACTGGGTGTTCCGCCACGTTGTGGACGGTCGCGAGTTCTGCTTCGACAGTGAGCCCATCCTCAAGGAACTCGATGGTGTCCCGCTCACCGAACCCGCTGTCCTTAGCTTTGTGAGACAGCTGTTGCACGAGGGAATTGCGCGCGTGCAACAGAATGTAGGATAACCTTAACTGCTCCAAATGTATGGAATGTAATCCTGGAAAGAATGTGGATAGGAGGAAACGACAATGCCACAAATTAAGTCCCTGGAAGAGCTCAAGCGCCTGAGGGAAGAGGCGCTGGAAAAGCGTCAGGCTCGCACGGTTGCGGGGCGTGCGCAGGTGGTGGTAGGTATGGGCACCTGTGGGATCGCTGCCGGTGCGCGTGACACGATGAAAGCCATTCTGGAGTTCATCGAGAAAGAGAATCTGAGCGGCATCGTGGTCACCCAGACAGGTTGCATCGGCTTGTGTGAGTGGGAGCCCATTGTCGAAGTCACTGTAGGCGGTGGACCCAAGGTCACCTATGGGAAGGTGGATCCCGAAAGGGCACGCCGCATTATGCAGGAGCATGTGATGAATTCACGCATCGTCGAGGAGTATGTCATCCCTTCATAAACAACGTGGATTGCGTAGTGAGGTCTGGCGCAAACTATGAAATACTATCGTTCTCACATCTTAGTATGCATGGATCCTGATTGCCAGGCTAAGGGAGCGCGCGAGCTGATCGAGGTGCTCTCCGAGGAACTGGCACGACAAGGACTGAGCGGCGAGGTGCGCATTCTGCAAACGCCGCGACTGGGCCGCTGCACCGATGGTCCAGAACTAATGGTCTATCCCGAAGCGGTGCATTATTGTGGCATCCGCATTGACGATATTCCCTATCTCGTGGAGGAACATTTTCTCAAGGGCCGCGTGGTGGGCCGTCTGCTGGCGCCGGTGCGTGAGCAGATGGATGAAGAGCTGGCACCGCCCAAGCCCAAAGAAGTGCGTGTCGTGCTGCGCAACTGCGGTGTGATCGACCCGGAGAACATCGAAGACTACCTGGCCGAGGATGGATATCAAGCCTTGGGCAAGGTCCTATCTGAGATGACTCCGGAGCAGGTGATCGAGACGATCGCGCGTTCGGGCTTGCGTGGCCGTGGCGGTGCGGGCTTCCCTACTGCCAAGAAGTGGGAGTTCACCCGCAAAGCACCAGGTGATCGCAAATATGTGATCTGCAATGCGGACGAGGGCGACCCAGGCGCATTCATGAACCGGCGTGTTCTGGAAGGCGACCCGCACTCCGTGATCGAGGGCATGATCATCGCCGCCTATGCCATTGGCGCGAGCCAGGGCTACATCTACTGCCGCGCTGAGTATCCGGTGGCGGTGCGCACGCTCAACATCGCCATCAAGCAGGCACGCGAGTTTGGCTTCCTAGGCGAGAACATCTTGGGCAGCGATTTCTCTTTCGACCTCGAGGTGCGCATGGGAGCCGGCGCCTTCGTCTGCGGCGAGGAGACCGCCCTGATGGCCTCCATCGAAGGCCGGCGCGGCGAACCACGTCCGCGTCCTCCCTTCCCAGCAGTCAAAGGACTGTGGGATTGCCCCACCAACATTAACAATGTGGAGACCTATGCCAACGTGCCCCAGATCATCCTGCGCGGGCCGGAATGGTTTGCCAGCATGGGCACCGAGCGCAGCAAGGGCACCAAGACCTTTGCCATTGCGGGCGATGTCCGTAACACTGGCTTGATTGAGGTGCCGCTGGGCATTACGCTGCGCGAGGTCATCTATGAGGTAGGTGGCGGCATTAAGGATGGCAAGCGCTTCAAGGCGGTTCAGACTGGCGGCCCTATGGGTGGTTGTCTGCCGGCTGAATACCTCGATATGGAGGTGGACTACGAATCATTGGCCGCAGCGGGCTCCATCATGGGATCGGGCGGTATGATCGTGATGGACGAAGACACCTGTATGGTGGACATCGCCCGTTTCTTCATGGAATTCACCCAGGAGGAGAGCTGCGGTAAGTGCGTCCCCTGCCGCGCCGGCACGCGCCGCATCCTAGAAATCCTGCAGCGCATCTGCGCCGGCAAGGGTCAGGAGGGCGACATCGAGACGCTCCGGATGCTGTGCCGCCAGATCAAGGCGACCAGCTTGTGCGGCCTCGGCCAGGGTGCACCGAACCCGGTGGAAAGCACGCTTAAGCACTTCTTACATGAGTATGAAGCGCACATTTACGACCGCCATTGCCCGGCAGGTGTCTGCCAGGATCTGGTGCGCGCCCCGTGCGTCAATGCATGCCCTGCCGGTGTGGACAGCCCGGCATATCTCGCTTTGGTCAGCCAGGGACGCTATGCAGAAGGGCTGGCTGTCCACCGCGATGCCAACCCCTTTGCCTTGATCTGCGGACGTGTCTGCCCGGCGTTCTGCGAGCGCAAGTGCCGCCGCGGCAAGCTGGACGAGCCTATTGCCATTCGTCTGGTCAAGCGCTTCATGGCTGATCACGAGTATGCGGTGCCGTGGACGCCGGAGCGCCTGGCACCTTCCAAGGAGCAGAAGGTGGCCGTGATCGGTGCCGGACCGGCAGGTTTGACAGCAGCGCTGCGCCTGGCACAACAGGGCTACCAGGTGACCGTGTTCGAGAAAATGCCCCAGCCTGGCGGCATGATGACGTATGGCATTCCGGCGTATCGCCTGCCGCGCGAACCCCTGTTCGCCGAGATCGAGCATATCAAGCGCGCCGGTGTGGAGATCCGCTGCAATCAAGAGCTGGGCAAGGATTTCACCATCGGCAGCCTGAAGGAGCAGGGATATGCTGCCATCATCTTGGCACTGGGAGCGCACAAAAGCCGTCGCCTGGGCATTCCGGGTGATGACCTGCCGGGCGTGTATCCGGGTGTGCAGTTCCTGCGTGACATCGCGTGTGGCAATCCACCCGATATGAAGCAGAAGCGCGTGGTCATCGTCGGCGGTGGTGACGTCGCGATCGACTCGGCGCGCTCAGCGTGGCGTCTAGGTGCCGCGGAGGTGCACGTGCTCTACCGGCGTGAGGAAAGTGATATGCCGGCACACCGCGAGGAGATCGAAGCAGCCAAGGACGAGGGAATCCAGTTCCATTTCCTGGTCAACCCAGTGGCAGTGTTGGGGCACGACCGTGTCGAAGGGGTGCGTGTGCAGCGCCAACGCCAGGCGGAATATGACAACACCGGCCGGCGCATTGTGCGCCCCATCGTCGGCTCGGAGTTCGACCTTGCCTGTGATGTGGTGATCCCGGCCATCGGCCAGACTACCGATTTTGACTGGCTAAAGGATGACGCCATCGAGACGGATCGCCTGAGTACCATCAAGGTGGGCAAGGCGATGGAGACCTCGTGCGAAGGGGTCTTTGCCGCCGGCGATGCCGTGAGCGGTCCGTTGACGGTCATCCATGCAGTGGCGCAGGGGAACAAGGTAGCGCTGGCAGTAGATAACTGGCTGCGTACCGGCAAGCTGGAGCGCGTGGTGTACGAACCCAAGCGCCATGACTATCCACGCTATGTCAATGTGGAAGACTACGCGCACGCCCGACGCCCCACTCCACGTGTGTTGCCTCCGGAACGGCGTATTGGCCGCGGCTTTGCTGAGGTGGAGCTGGGATTGGACGAGGTGATGGCTCAGGAGGAGGCGAAGCGTTGCCTGCGCTGTGACCTGGAGTGGATGCAGCGTGTGGGACTGCCCATCCCAGATCTGGAGGTGGAACTGCAACCACAGCCAGCGTAGCCGAGCAGCACACCTATCTAGCTAGAAGATAGCAAGCTGACCTTCAAGTATTTCATCGGGGAGGACGAGCATGAGCGACATAGCTCAAGTAGACGATAAGGTGCGTAGCGTAGTGCAACAAGCGCTCGACCGACATGGCAGAGAACGTGAAGGGCTGATCCCGGTCTTGTCCGAGGTAAATCGCGCACTGGGCTATCTGTCGCCTGAGGCGCTCTCTGAGATCAGCCGTCAAATGCGCGTGCCGAAGAGTCAGGTGTTCTCGGTGGCCAGCTTTTACCGGATGCTTTCAACCAAGCCCCGCGGACGCCATGTCATCCAGTTCTGTGAAAGCGCCCCATGTCACGTGGTGGGCGGTCGTGAGGTGTGGCAGGCACTGCAGGATGAGCTGGGTCTTCAGCCAGGTGAGACGAGCGCAGACGGACGATGGACGCTGGTGACAACCAGCTGCCTGGGCGTGTGCGCGGTGGGACCGGTGGTGATCGTGGACAACGACATCTATGGCAATGTGGACCGAGCACAGCTGCCACAAATCTTGGCGCGTTATGCGTAGGGGAGAGGATAACGATGCAAATGACTCGCGCTTTGGTGCTGGTTTCCAGCGATCGCGAAAGTATGGAGCGCGGCGCACGGCAGGTGTTTGAGCGCCTGCAACAGGAGATCCGCGCTACCGGTCTCCAGGACGAAGTGGTGGTCACCATGGTGGGCGATGTGGGCCGCCACGATGCCCTGCCGATGGTGATCGTCTATCCCGAAGCAGTGGTCTATGGCCCCGTGCGACCCGATGACGTGCCCTTCTTGGTGGAAGAGCACCTGCTCAAAGGGCGCATTGCAGCGGGTCTGCAAGCGTCCGTTCGGGAGCTCTCAGGCAGGATTGCATGGCTCTCGGCACGTCAGGGCACTCTGCCGGCCGAATATCGCATTGTGCTCTCCCGCGTGGGCCTTATCGACCCTGAGGACATCGAAGACTACATCCTGCACGATGGATACGAGGCGCTGGGCAAGGCACTCACTACGATGACGCCCGCTCAGGTGATTGACGAGATCAGCCGTTCCGGGTTGCGCGGGCGGGGAGGCGCTGGCTTTCCCACCGGCACCAAGTGGCGCTTCGTTGCCAGTGCCAAGGGTGACCGCAAATACGTGATTTGCAATGCCGATGAGAGCGAACCGGGCACCTTCAAGGACCGCCTAGTGCTGGAGGGTGACCCCCACAGTATTGTCGAGGCGATGACCATCGCCGGTTATGCCGTCGGTGCCAGTGAGGGATATATTTATGTGCGCGGCGAGTATGGATTGGCATTGGAACGGCTATCACGTGCCATCCATCAGGCCAGACAGATGGGCTTTCTAGGGCGCGGCATCTTCGGCAGCGATTTCGACTTTGATATTCATATCCACGCTGGTGCCGGCGCCTATATCTGTGGCGAGGAAACTGCACTGATCGAATCGATCGAGGGCAAGCGTGGTGAGCCACGCTCGCGTCCTCCGTACCCCACCACGCACGGCTTATGGGGCAAGCCCACCTTGGTCAATAATGTGGAGACGCTGGCCAACGTGCCGCACATCATCCGCAACGGCGCCGCATGGTATCGTCAGTTCGGCACCAAGAACAGCCCTGGCACCAAGGTGTACACTATCTTAGGTGCGGTGAATGTCACTGGCCTGATCGAGGTACCGATGGGCATTACACTGCGTGAGGTGATTGCCATCTACGGCAAGGGCATGAAAAACGGTGCTGCGTTCAAGCTGGCCCAGACGGGTGGCTCCAGCGGCTCCATCATCCCAGCGAGCTTGCAAGACACACCCATGGATTTCGATTCTTTCACCCGTGCAGGTGTCTCGCTGGGCTCCGGGGCATTGCTGATCTGCGATGAAGATACGTGTGTTGTCGATCTAGCGAAGGTTTTGCTCAATTTCTTCAAGGTGGAGAGCTGTGGCAAATGCACGCCATGTCGCATTGGCACACAGCGTGCCCATCAGATTCTGAGCACCATCGCCGAGGGCACGGCAGAAATGGACGATCTCAAAGATCTTCTGTCGCTGGCGGATGGCATGGCCAATTATTCTAACTGTGGCCTTGGCCAGACAGCGGCGGTACCTATCCGAGACATCATGAGACACTTCCGCGCGGAAGTGGAAGCCCATATTTCACTACGTGTTTGCCCCACCGGTGTCTGCCCGATGAGCGGACGCCGTGCAATGGTGGCATAGGTTGTAATGTTGTTGACTGCGAAGATTCCAAATGGAGAGGTCGGATCATGATCACACTGACAATCGATGGCAAGGAAGTTCAAGTACCCGAAGGCACCACTGTGTTGCGTGCTGCGCAGCAGGCAGGTGTTTATATTCCCACCCTGTGTGACCACAAGCATCTTTTCCCTTATGGCGGTTGCCGTATATGTCTCGTAGAAGTGGAGGGTGCGCGCACATTGCAGCCCTCTTGCACCCTGCCCGCGGCGAACGGCATGGTCGTATACACTAATACCCCAGCCGTGCAAGAGGCGCGCACGTTTGTGCTGACCTTGATCTTCAGCGAGCGCAACCACTTCTGCATGTATTGTCCGGTGAGTGGCGGGGATTGCGAGCTGCAGAACGCAGCATATGGACAGGGGATGACCGAATGGCCATTGCAGCCCAACTGGCAGCCTTATCCCGTAGATGGATCGCACGAGTTCATTGTGTTGGATCACAACCGTTGCATCCTATGTCGTCGCTGTGTGCGCGCCTGCGCCGAACTGGTGGGCAATTTCACTCTGGGCGTCCAGGAGCGCGGTGCCAGCAGCCGTATCATCGCCGACCTGGATGTGCCTCTGGGGGAGAGCACATGCATCTCTTGCGGCACGTGTTTGCAGGTGTGTCCCACCGGCGCCATCATCGACCGTGTGAGCGCCTATCAAGGCCGCCTCAAGGATGTGACGCGCATCAAGTCCACTTGTGTCGGATGCAGCGTCGGGTGTGGTATCGAGATGATCGTGCGCGATAACCGCTTGTTGCGCATCGAGGGTGATTGGGATGCGCCGGTGAATCAGGGTGTCCTGTGCAAGGTTGGCCGCTTCGATCCGCTGACGGACCAGGGCGAACGCATCCTCACTCCCTTGGTGCGCCAAAACGGTGCGCTCAAAGCGACCACTTGGGAGGAAGCATTGCAGGTTGCCGCCGCGCGCCTGCGGGCCGCGAAGGGACACGGCGGCGCTGGTATCGCCGCATTGGCCTCGACGCGCCTGCCCGTGGAAGCATTGTACTACTTCAAGCAGCTCTTCGCCGACGGGTTGGACGGTGGTATTGTGACCAGCATCGAAGAAGGTGTCACCACTGCGTTGCCCGGCTGGGTGGCACACAAACTGGGCAAGCCTTTCGAGGGCACGTTGGACGAAATCCACAAGGCGGATGTAGTGTTGGCCATCGGAGTCGACCTGGTCGAGAACCATCAAGTGGCCGGCTTCTTTGTGAAGCGCATCTTGCCGCGGGGATGTAAGCTGGTGGTCATTGACCCGTATGACAACGGTTTACATGCCCTGGCCGATTTCTCGCTGCGCCCCAAGAAGGAAAGCGATTACGACCTGCTGGTGGGGCTGATGCAGGTCATCGCCAGCTTGGGCAGAGCACGTGTCCATCCAATCGGTACCCATGACCTGACTCGACACACACCCGACAATGTCAGCCGCATGACCGGCGTGCCAGCAGAGACCATTCGCGAGGTGGGACGCCTGCTCGCCGACGCAGAACGTCCGGTGTTCATCTATGGCAAGGGCCTCACACGCGCCAGTTTCCCCACCGCTTTGGAGGCGCTCCTCGACCTGGCGCGCATGGCAGGTGCCCTCGATGACAGCCATAGCGCGGTCATCGGTACCAAAGGGCAGGCAAACAGCATAGCTGCCTATCTCTTCGACCTCGACAAGGCATTCGACCTCAAGGGGCATCAGGTAGCTTACCTGGCAATAGGGGACGACCATCCCAGCGCGCGGCTGCTTGAACATGTGGAAAACGCCCCCTTCCTAGTAGTGCAAGCCAGCTACGCATCACCTCTGACCGACCGGGCCGACGTCGTCCTGCCAGCGGCGATTTGGGCCGAGCAGGCCGGACATTACGTGAATCTGGAAGGCCGTCTGCAGGAGGCGCGCCAGGGGTTGAACCCGCCGCGTGAGGTGCGCAGCAACATGGCCATCTTCCAGGCACTGGCCGAGACGTTGGGCATCACCCTACAAGACAACTGGCGCGATGCCTTGCAACAGCGTATATGGATTGGCCAGCCAGACCTCTGCCGATAAATGGGTATGGTGGACGATGGAAGGGATTTAGGATATAATTATAATTAGGAGTAAACGGGTGTTGAAAGGAGCATAGGGATGACTAAAAAACTGAAAGTCGCGAGCGATTGGCTGGCTGGATGCGCCGGATGCCATATGTCGTTCCTCGACATCGACGAGCGCATCGCTAAGCTGGTAGAATTGGTGGATTTACGTTCCACCCCTATCACCGACCTGAAGGAGCCAGACGAGAACGGGTGTGACATCGGGATTCTGGAAGGTGCTATCAACAACACGGCCAATGAGGAAGTGGCGAAGCGTATGCGCGAGCGCTGCAAAATCTTGGTGGCGTTGGGCGATTGCGCTGTCTTCGGAGGCGTGGTGGCGATGCGCAACTTCGGCACGATCGAGGATGCGCTCAAACGCGCTTACATCGAGACGGAGAGCACCGACGCCGAGGGCAAAATCCCTAGCGACCCTGAGATCGCACGGCCGACGCGCGTGCGCGCGGTCAAAGAGGTGGTGAAGGTGGATGTGGCCGTGCCCGGTTGCCCGCCAGATGCCGATGTCATCTATTACGTGCTCTCCGAGCTGGCACAGGGGCGTGTGCCCAAGCTGAAGGATGAGCTGCTGCATTGGCACTGAGGTGGGATGTTGGCGAATCTTTCGGGTTGGCAACCGCGGCGTGAACGCGAGAGGAAGTTTATCCATATCCGCTGCCGGTATCAATCCGATAGGTTGTTGATGGACGATTGGCATTGTTGAACGTTCTGAATGTCGGGAGAGGAACATATGGAAACTATGGAGACACGCAAGATCACCATCGAGCCTGTGACCAGGATCGAAGGCCATGCCAAGGTGACCATTCACCTGGACAGCAATGGCAACGTGGAACGCGCCCTTTTTCACGTCAACGAGTTTCGCGGCTTTGAAAAATTCTGCGAAGGGCGCATGTACTTTGAAATGCCGGCTATCACGCCGCGCATCTGCGGCATCTGCCCGGTCAGCCATCATCTGGCAGCGGCTAAGGCGGGTGATGCTTTGGCCGGTTCGCCGCCTCCACGCCCGGCTTCGCTGTTGCGCGAGCTGATGCACATGGGCCAGATCATCCAGAGCCATGGAATGCACTTCTTCGAGCTCGCCGGGCCCGATCTGCTGTTGGGCTTTGATGCTGACCCGGCGGTGCGCAACGTGGTGGGCTTGATTCAGACGGACGCTCAGTTGGCGCTCAAGGCGGTCAATCTGCGCAAGTATGGTCAGGAGATCATCAAGACGTTGGGCGGCCGCAAGGTACACCCCAATTTTGCCGTGCCGGGCGGGGTGAACAAGGCCCTGCGCCCTGAGGAACGCGACCAGATCCTGGCCGGTTATGACGAAGCCCTCCAAACCGTGCAGCTCGGCTTGAAGATCTTCAAGGATTGGGCGGAAAAGAACATCGAGGACATCAACAAATTCGCCGTCTTTTCCACCGGTTACTTCGGCCTGGTGACACCCGAGGATGGACTGGAGCTTTACGAGGGCGAGTGCAAGCTGATCGACGCCAATGGCCGGCCCCTGGAGCGCTTCCCGGGCCATCGTTACCTCGACTACATTGCGGAGCATGTCGAGGACTGGTCCTACCTCAAGTTCCCTTATTACAAGAAGATGGGATGGCCAGCGGGGGTATATCGCGTGGGCCCGCTGGGGCGGCTGAATGTGGCGCAGAAAATCGACACCCCGTTGGCCAACGCTGAGCTGCAAGAGTTCAAGAAGCTCAACGGTGGATGGCCGGTCGAAAACACCTTGTTCTACCATTATGCGCGCCTGATCGAATGCCTGTTCGCTGTGGAGAAGGTGCACGTCCTTCTGGACGATCCCGACATCCTGAGCACGGAGATCCTGAACACGCGCCGGGAGTGGGTGGGCGAAGGCGTTGGGGTTATTGAGGCACCGCGCGGTACCCTGTTCCATCATTACTGGGCAAATCGCAACGGTCAGCTGCAGCGTGTTAACCTGATCGTGGCCACCGGTCACAACAATTGGGCAATGAGCAAGGCGGTCGACAGCGTGGCCAAGACCTACATCGACGGCCAGCCCATCCGCGAGGGATTGCTGAACCGTGTCGAAGCAGCCATCCGCGCGTATGATCCCTGCCTGTCCTGTTCCACCCATGCCATCGGTCAGATGCCTATCGTGATCGAGATCATAGATGCGAACGGCGAGGTAGTGCAGACCTTACGGCGCGATAGCTGAGTGGTATACTTGGAGCACCGCTCATCTCCGGCGGTCTACTCCGATCTTTCCTTACTACGCCCGCAGGGTCGGATGTATACCGGTGTTGATGTCGATATATGGGTGTTGAGTTTATGGAAAAAGCGGAAAACCCTCCTTTCAACAAGGCACTGGTGATCGGATTTGGCAATCCGGACCGCCAGGATGATGGGGTGGCTTGGTATATCTTGGAGCAATTGGCGAAACAGCTGGGGCGTGTGGTCTCTGAGAGCTTGGATGACGACCTGTGTCGTATGGAACCGTCACCTGTATTGGTGCGCATGCCCCAGCTGATCCCCGAGATCGTCGAACCGATCTCATGTTTCGCACGTGTCTGCTTTGTGGATGCCCACACTGGCAGTTATGCGGAGGAGATTCATTTTGCGGCTTTGCAGCCGGAGCGTCAGATCTCTCCTTTCACCCATCACCTGACACCGCAAAGCTGCCTGCACATTGCTCTCAGCTTATACGGCCGGGTGCCACAGGCAGTGCTCTGTTCGGTGCGCGGATATGAGTTTGGCTTTGGGCGTTCTCTGTCCGAGAGGACAGCTATTTTGGCAGAGAAAGCGCTACAACGCATTCGGGCATGGCTAGAGGAGGATGCGCGATGACAGCATCAGATGGCAATGGCGGCGCGCCTGCGGTGGACCTCTCCTTGATGGAACCCGTTTTCGAGAAATATGCTGGTCAGCCCGGCGCCCTGATCCCCATCCTGCAAAAGGCCCAGGACATCTACAACTACCTGCCCCCTGAAGTATTACAGCTGATTGCAGAACGGTTAGGGATTGCGCTGAGCAAAGTGTATGGAGTGGCGACTTTCTATGCCCAGTTCTACCTGGAACGACGTGGCCGACATGTGCTCCGATTGTGTGATGGTACGGCCTGTCATGTCAAGGGGACGCCGGCACTTCTCGCTGCAATTAAGGATGAATATGGGATACGTCCTGGCGAGACAACACCAGATGGTGAGCTCACCTTGGAAGTGGTGTATTGTATTGGATCGTGTGCTCTCGCACCGGCAACAGTTTTGGATGGACGTGTGATGGGGCATATGCGTCCGACGCAATTGCTGCAACGTGTGAAGCGGCAAATAGGTAGCCCATTGTGCTCAGAGGAGAAGAACCTCGAGGAAAGGACAAGGCGGTCAAGATGAATACACATAAGGATTTGACAACCGCACCAGTTGTGGCTTCGGGAGATACGAACGTCATATCCCATCGCTGGATTGCGGTGTGTATGGGCACTGGGTGTACATCTGCAGCCAGCGCTGAGGTGCGCCAGGCGCTTATCGATGAAATAACGGCTCGTGGCTTGGAACATCAGGTTGAGGTGCGGCGTACAGGATGTTTTGGCTTCTGTGCAAAGGGTCCGATTGTGGTCATGCATCCAGATGGGACATTCTATACCCATGTTGAGGCCACTGATGCCAAGGAGATCGTAGAAGAGCACATCCTGGCCGGTCGCAAGGTGGAGCGCCTGATGTACCACGACCCGGTCTCTAATATTCCTATTGAGAAGTGGCACGATATCGGCTTTTATAGCAAACAGCAGCGCATTCTGCTCCGCAATTGTGGTCTAATCGATCCCGAAAATGTTCATCACTATATAGCGCGAGATGGCTATCGCGCGTTACGAAAAGTGTTGACAGAGATGTCCCCTGAGCAGGTGATCGAAGAGGTAGTCCGCTCCGGGTTGCGTGGTCGTGGCGGTGGCGGTTTTCCAACCGGCGTGAAGTGGAAGCTGGCGCGTCAGACGCCACAGTGGCCTAAATACGTCATCTGCAACGCTGACGAAGGCGATCCGGGCGCTTTTATGGATCGTTCGCTCCTGGAGGGCGACCCGCATTCGGTCATCGAAGGGATGATCATCGCCGCCTATGCGATCGGCGCCCGCTATGGGTACATCTACTGCCGGGCGGAGTATCCGCTGGCCATCCGTCGTCTGCAGATTGCCTTAGAGCAGGCGCGCCAGCTGGGCCTCTTGGGCGAACATATTCTGGGCAGCGATTTCAGCTTCGATTTGTATATCAAGGAGGGTGCCGGCGCGTTTGTGTGCGGCGAGGAGACCGCGCTGATGGCTTCCATCCAGGGCGAGCGTGGCCAACCCTGGCCACGTCCACCCTATCCGGTGGTGTCCGGCCTATGGGGACAGCCTAGCAATGTCAACAATGTCAAGAGTTATGCATATGTGCCCTCTATCATTCTCCAAGGAGCGGAATGGTTCCAAAGTATCGGCACGCCGGGCAATCCTGGCACAGCTGTGTTCGCATTGACGGGTATGGTCAACAATACCGGTTTGATTGAAGTCCCTATGGGTATTACGCTTCGAGAGATTATTTATGAAATCGGAGGGGGTATCCCGAATGGGCGCAAATTCAAGGCGGTACAGACAGGTGGTCCATTGGGTGGCTGCTTGCCCGAAGCGTACCTCGACACACCGGTGGATTTCGATTCGCTGTGCGCAGCCGGTGCCGTGATGGGTTCGGGGGGTATGATCGTCGCCGACGAAACCACCTGTATGGTCGAGTTCGCCAAGTACTTTATGAAGTTTGCCTGCGATGAGAGCTGCGGCAAATGCCCACCCTGTCGCATCGGCAGCATGCGCATGCTGGAGACACTGGAATGTATCACCGCCGGCATGGGAACCTTGGAGGATCTGGATTATCTGCGCTACCTGGCGAATGGGATGCAGAAAGGTTCGCTGTGCGCCTTGGGCCAGCTGGCACCGGCGCCGGTGATGTCGGCGCTACGCCATTTTGAGGATGAGTTCCGTGCCCACATTGAAGAAAGGCGCTGTCCGGCAGGCAAATGCCGTGCATTGATCACGTATGAGATCGTCGCTGACCTGTGTACGGGGTGCATGGTGTGTGCGCGCAATTGCCCATCCAATGCGATCAAGGGCGAGAAACGTCAACCACACGTGATCGACTCTGAGCTGTGTGAACGCTGTGGTCTATGTATAGAAGTATGTAAATTTAACGCAATTACGGTGCGCTGAGAGGTATAGCGATGGCAGTGACGCTGAAAATTAACGGTCAAACGGTCACAGCTCCCGAAGGTGCGACGATTCTGGAGGCAGCGCACAAGGCGGGCATCCACATCCCCACGCTGTGCCATCACCCCGACCTGAGCAATGTGGGGGCATGCCGCATCTGCGTGGTCGAGGTGGAGGGAGCGCGCAACCTGCAGACGGCCTGCACCACGCCGGTGGCGGAGGGCATGGTCGTCCATACCGACAGCGAAGTGGTGCACGCCACGCGTCGCTTCGTGCTGGAAATGCTCCTCAGCGACCACCCCAACGATTGTATGACATGCGAAGTGAACGGTGATTGCGAGCTACAAGACCTGGTCTATGACTACGGCGTCAAATGGCCCGAGCACCACGGCACGCGCCACAATTGGGAGATCGACCCAGACCCCAATCCCTTCATCTTCATCGACCGCAACAAGTGTGTTTTGTGCGGCCGGTGTATTCGTGCCTGCGCCGAGATTCAGAACCGCGATGTCTGGAATTTTGCCTATCGCGGGTTCAAGACCAAGTTGGTAGCTGGCGCCGACCAGTTCATGCTGGACGCGCGCTGCGAGAGCTGTGGTCAGTGCGTCGCCTACTGTCCGGTGGGCGCATTGTATGACAAGATGAGTCTCGGCAAAGGACGAGCCAATCAGGTGCAGAAAGTGCGCACGACGTGCTCGTATTGCGGTGTGGGGTGCAATTTTGATCTCAATGTGCGCGATGGGCACATCGTCCGCGTGACGAGTGCCCCAGACGCGCCGGTCAATGGCATGGCGTTGTGCGTGAAAGGACGCTACGGGTACGACTACGTCCATCATCCGGATCGACTCACAGCACCCCTGGTACGCGCGCGTTGGCTGGAGGGCGTGGAGGAAAAGCTGCAGAGTGGCGAATGGCGTGTGTTCATCTCGCCGAGCTCTGGCGGAAATGGCCGTGATAGCTCCGAGAGCGCCATGCTCACGCCCGACACGTTCATCCAGACGGACTGGGATACCGCTTTAGACGTGGTGGCGCGCAAGTTTGCCGAGGAGAAGCGTCTTCGTGGACCGACCGCCTTCGGCATGTTGGCCTCAGCGAAATGCACCAACGAGGAGAATTATCTGTTCAACAAGTTCGCGCGCCAGATTATGGGCACCAACACGATCGACCATTGCGCGCGGCTGTGTCATAGCTCCAGCGTTGCCGGCCTGGCAATCAGCTTTGGCAGCGGTGCGATGACCAACACGATTGCGGATGTCACGACACAGAGCAAGTGCATTTTCATCATCGGCAGCAACACCACCGAGCAACATCCGGTCATCGGGGTCAAGGTGCGCCGTGCCAAGCGCTATCTAGGCACCAAGCTGCTCGTGGCAGATCCACGTCGCATTGATATCGCCGACTACGCGGATCTGTACATCCGCCATAGGCCGGGCACCGATGTGGCGCTGCTCAACGGGCTGATGCACATCATCATCCGGGAAGGCTGGCACGATCAAGAGTTCATCGCTGCGCGCACTGAGGGCTTCGAGGAGCTGAAAGCGACAGTCGAAAAGTACACACCCGAGAGGGTCAGCGAGATCACCGGTGTGCCGGTCGAGCAGCTCGAGGCTGCCGCGCGCATGCTGGCGGAGAATCGGCCGGGCGCTATGTTGTATGCTATGGGCATTACCCAGCACACAGTGGGCGTCCTGAACGTGATGAGCTGTGCGAACCTACAGATGCTGCTGGGGAACATCGGCAAGCCGGGCGGTGGAGTCAATCCACTGCGCGGTCAGAGCAACGTGCAGGGCGCCTGCGATATGGGTGGCCTGCCCAATGTCTATCCAGGCTACCAACCCGTGACCGACCCAGCGGTGCGCCAGAAATTCGAACAGGCATGGGGGGTGCCGCTGTCGGATCAAATCGGATTGACGGTCACCGAGATGGTGGACGCCGCCGGACGTGGCGACATCCGCTGTCTGTACATCATTGGCGAGGATCCGATGACCAGTGAGCCGGACCTCAACCATGTGCGGCATGCACTGGAGCACACCCACTTCCTGGTGGTTCAGGAACTCTTTATGACGGGTGCGGCGGAGTTGGCCGACGTTGTACTGCCAGCGGCTAGCTTTGCCGAAAAGGAGGGCACCTTCACCAACACCGAACGACGCATTCAACGGGTGCGTCAGGCAGTTGAGCCGCCGGGCGAAGCGCGTCCCGATGCATGGATTATCACCCAGCTGGCCAAGCGCATGCTGGCACTGGGTGCGGCCTCGCCACGCGCCGATGCCCCTTATGCCGGCTGGGATTACGTTGGTGTCAGCGATGTGATGCGCGAGATCAACGCCCTGACGCCCATCTACGCCGGGGTCACCTACCAGCGTCTGGAAGAAGGGGCGCAACTACACTGGCCGGTGCCGGACACGCAACATCCAGGAACGCCCATCCTTCATGTCAACAAGTTCACACGGGGGTTGGGCAAATTCGTGGCGGTGGACCACATGCCACCGGCAGAACTGCCGGATGGGGAATATCCGCTGATCCTGACCACGGGGCGCGTCCTGTACCACTGGCACGGCGGCGCGATGACGCGTCGTGCCCGTAATCTGAAGGCGATGTACCCCGAAGCGCTGGTGGAGATCAATCCCCATGATGCGCGCAAGGTGGGCATCCAGAACCGACAACTAGTCAAGCTGGCTTCGCGGCGTGGCGAGATCATCTCGCGTGCGCTGGTGACGGAGCGCATCGCGCCAGGGCTGGTCTTCGCCACGTTCCATTTCCCTGAGGCGGCGGCGAACTTTTTGACCATTGCAGCGTTGGATCCGGTGGCCAAGATCCCAGAATACAAAGTGTGCGCAGTCAAGGTCATGCCGGTCTCGGAAAACTGAGAAAGGGATGGTAACGGTCAGCGCACCATCCTAGTTGAAAAAGGAAAGAGAATGCGTCTCAAAGAGATCATCGCAATCACACAATCCTGTGTGTACACGCCCGGCATCGACATGGATTGTGAAGTGATTCACGCTTTCGCCTCGGATCTGATGAGCGATGTGCTATGCTACGACGTGACTCGGGGTTTGCTCATCACGGGTCTCATCAATCCGCAGATGTTGCGCACGGCGGAGATGGCTGACGTGGCGGCAGTTTTGATCGTGCGCGACAAACAGCCGCCATCGGAGACAATCAAGTTGGCACAGGAATTGGGCATCCCTCTGCTGGGCACCCGCGTCACCATGTTCGAGGCGTGTGGCTTATTGTTTCAAGCTGGGCTGCGGCCATGTCAATGGCGCAACGGGGAATGTTAGGCAAAACGAATCTATTGTGAGCTTGTGACATGTGTCACCAATGATTGTCTATCGGACTACCAGGCGCCAGTTTAACGTGATGAGGAGACGTTTATGAACCGCATTCTGGAAAAGCAAGTGCTCAGCGATGTGACCAAACTGATGGTGGTGGAAGCACCTCATATCGCGCGCAAGGCACAAGCGGGCCAGTTTGTCATTGTGCGCATCGGCGAGCACAGCGAGCGCATTCCGTTGACCATCGCGGATTTCGACCGCGAAGCGGGCACCATCACGCTCATCTTTCAGCAAGTGGGCAAGTCTACCGAGGAAATGGCCACCCTGGAGGTAGGAGATTGTTTTGCCACCGTAGTGGGTCCGCTGGGGCGTCCTACCGAGATCGAACGTTATGGCACGGTGGTATGTGTGGGCGGCGGTGTGGGCATTGCACCCATCTATCCCATCGCGCGTGCCCTTAAGGAGGCTGGCAACACCGTCATCTCGATCATCGGCGCGCGCACACAGGCATACCTGTTTTGGGAAGATCGCATGCGCGCCGTTTCCGATGAGCTGATCATCTGCACCGATGACGGCTCATACGGTCGCAAAGCGTTGGTCACTGAGCCGCTCAAGGAACTGTTGGAAGCGCGCAGCAGTGAGATCGCGCGCATTTGGGCCATCGGTCCGACCATAATGATGAAATTCGTCTCACTCACGACCAAGCCCTTCAACGTGCCCACCATCGTGAGCTTGAACACGATTATGGTGGATGGCACCGGAATGTGCGGCGGCTGTCGGGTGGAGCTGACCAGTGGCCAGCGTTTTGTGTGCGTGGATGGTCCGGAGTTCGACGGCCACCAGGTGAACTGGGACAACCTGTTGGCGCGCGTCCAATTTTATCG
>QEXY01000090.1 GCA_003130875.1 Ardenticatenia bacterium | reverse complement strand
CTGCACAGCGAGCTCAGCCATTGCGCTATAGGTGGCAGCCGCTTCGGAGAGCAAGCCTAGCCGCTCTTGCACATCAGCCAGGCTTGCAAGTGCCAGGCCATCACGCGGCGCCAACTGTACCGCACGCTCACACGCTTTGAGGGCAAGTTGCAACTGCCCCAGCTCTATCCAGGCCTTGCCCAGCCCAACAGTGGCAGCCAGGTTGGTCGGGAATTCGATCAGCGCGCGCCGATAGGCTTGTGCAGCTGCGGCCCACTCACCTTGCTGACTGTGCTCGATCGCTTGGCGCATCCAGCGCGCATAGGCTTCACGATTGCCGGCCATATGCAAGTGCCCCACACTGCTGCGACTCTACGGCCGCAGGCAGACTAAGCGACCTGATCCACCATCAAAAATGCAAGAATCCCTTTCTGCGCATGCAAACGATTCTCCGCTTGATCAAACAGCGCCGAATGCGAACTATCGGCCACCTCGTCGGTGATCTCCTGACCTCGATGTGCTGGCAGACAGTGCATCACGATAGCATCCGGGCGGGCATGCGACAGTAAAGCTATGTTGACCTGATACGGCGGGAAGACCGCCTCGCGCTCTGCCTTCTCAGCTTCCTGCCCCATGCTGGTCCAGACATCGGTGTAGACCACCTGAGCACCACGCACCGCAGCCACCGGGTCGTGGGTGACGGTGATGCGGCTACCGGATCCGCGGGCAAACTCCTCGGCACGTCTCAGCACCTCGGCGGGCAGCCCATAGCCAGGGGGATGGGCAATGGTGAAATCCATCCCCAGCTTAGTGGCAGCAAAGAGTAATGAGACCGCTACGTTGTTAGCATCTCCCACATAGGTGAGCTTTACACCTTTGAGATAGCCTAGCTTCTCCCAAATGGTGAACATATCGGCAATGCCCTGGCACGGGTGGCTGTAATCGCTGAGGCCATTGATCACTGGCACCCGCGAGTAGGTGGCCAGATCCACAATGTGTTGGTGGGAAAAGACACGTGCCATGATCACGTCCACGTAGCGCGAGAGCACACGCGCTACATCTGGCACACTTTCCCGTTCGCCCAGGCGAATTTCATCGGGGGAGATGTAAAGCGCTTGCCCGCCGAGCTGGAGCATGGCAACGTCAAACGAGATACGCGTGCGCAGGGAGGGTTTCTGGAAAATCATCCCCATGACCTTACCTTTGAGGATCGGCCTGTTGCCGCCAGAGCGCCACTCATCCTTCAGCTGGCGTGCTCGGTTCAAGATGTGCCAGAGTTCTTCGCTCGAGAGATCGGCAATGCTGATGAGGTGTTTCATAACAAATCTCCAGGATAGGTTTTCTTACCGAGGGGTAGTTCATCCCCTGCAGATAACGCATTGAATTTTCACTGGCGCCATGCGGCGGATTATAGTATACATCAAGTTGCCCTTAGGCGAAAGGAGATCATCATTGAACAATTGATGCGTTTCAGTTTGGGGGCAATGAACAGGCCATCCCAATCGCAAAGGACAAAGATGAGTGAGGCAACTGGTCAGGTGCGCGCGGATTTGATGGCACAAACGCGAGATGGATAGTTTAAGGCTGTGCCACGACTTACCCAAGAGGCCGTCGACGTCACCAACACGCCGGAACATTACGCCGCAAGGCGCGTTCGGAGGAATCAACGGTGGATCCCACACCTGGAGTTACGCGGGGAAGATCGGTTTACTGACAATGGGACAGTGGAGAGTAGCTGCGGGCATTTCAAGTAGCGTCTTAGTGGACCGGAGATAACAATTGGAAGTCGCGCAGGCGTTGAGCGGCTGCTCTGTCCGTTCGGCATTATGAGCTACTGTAATGAGAACCTCCTCAAGGTTCTGCCAGCCGTGGCCGACCAGACGCCGTAGCGATCACCTCGCTTCCCAGGAAGACCTCCATTCCCCTGACATTCACGATTTCGTCATGTCTCTGGGTCTGCACGTAAACCTGAATGGCGCCCGCTGCGTAGGCGCGTTTTTCAGCCAGGGACGTGGCTGCCTCTGTGGCACAAACGGCCGCCTCCTCCAGAGTAGCAAAGTCTCGAATGCCATCCGGCAAGTGGACGCGGAAGGTTTCATCACCCAGTGGTCTGATCTGCACGCGCACCACCTGAGTGATGCTACCCACGACAGCACCTACCGCGTTGGCGATCGGGGCGTGCGGGGGGATGCACAGGCGGGTATGCAGCCGCTCGGCCACAGGCGGATAGTAAGTGATCACTGGTGCTCCGATCGCTACCAAGACGCGATTGAGCATCAGGGAAACCCCTAGAGCCCGATTGTGCCCGTTGCGCGCTGCCAGCGCTTGATCGATGAACAACTGCCGCGCCGACAAACATGGTTCCAGGTTCACCCCGTATTCCTCCTCCGCCACCACGTTCACCAGTGCTCGACCAGCTTGCAAGGTGAGCTGGCGCATTACACTGGCGCATAAAGCTTTCACATCTTCGTCCTGCACTGGTTGCACGCCACGATGCGCGCGCAGCCAAAGCACAGCGCCCAGGTAGGCGGCCTCGCACGACCAATCGCGTTGCTGCCCCAGGATATGCGCGGCATCCGTCGGGGTAAACCCGCTCGCGACCAACCACCCCTGTTCGATCAGGCGATTTACGGCCTGGAAGATCAGATACCTGCTGCGTGCGCCTGCCACAAGTTGCTCCAGCGGCATCGGACCGGATGCCGTCGCTTCCCAGATCTGCTGCTCTAGTGACGAGAGTGCAATGCCAGCCCCATTAAGTGGGCGCTGACGCACTACAAATTGGCCATCGTATATACCTGCTCTGCGTTTGTCGTGTTGGCGACGGAGCACCTCCAACACCGCAGGATGCTGATGTGCCAGCAGGCTGAGAGGTACAAGACGGCGCGGGCCGATGGTTATCCTTTCCCACTCTGTATCGCAGGGTTGCACCTCGCTGTCGCCACCCAGACCAAAGGTGTGGATGGCGACCGCCTCTACCATCGTGCGCCAATTCCCGACCACAGCACCCTCACGGTTGAGCATAGGACGTCCATCACGCACAACCGCGATGTCCGTGGTTGTGCCACCCATGTCGACCACGACCATATCCCGCTCTTCGGAGAGATAGCGTGCGCCGATCACACTGGCAGCAGGGCCGGAGAGAATGGTCTCCACCGGACGCTCCAGGGCGACCCGCGCCTCAACCAGCGAGCCATCACCTTTTACCACCATCAGCGGTGCTCTGATCCCTTTCTCACTCAGCAGGGCACGCACCGCCACGATGAGCTGGTGCAGGAAGGGAATCAAACGCGCGTTTAAAGCTGCCGTCAACGCGCGGCGTGGTGCGTTCAGATTCGAGCTCAGCTCATGGCCACACGTTACCGGCAAGTCGGTCAGCTCACGGATCAGCCGGCGTACCTTGAGCTCATGCTCCGGATTGCGCACAGCGAAGTAACCCGATACGGCAAATGCAGCCACGCGCATGGCGTTCTCCTCGATGGCTTGACGCACTGCAACCAGGTCGAGGGGTGACTGTTCCTCACCCGTTACCGTATGGCCGCCTGCGATGAAGACCACCGGGTCACCCTTCATCACTTGCCCGAGTCCCTCATACTCTAGTGCGTCATCTGGATAACCGATCAGCATGAGGCAGATAGGCGCGCCTTGACCTTCGACGACTGCATTGGTCGCCAACGTGGTCGAAAGGGATACCAAACGAATGGCAGGGATGAGATGGGCATCGTTCAACACCCGCTCCACCGCTTCGCGGATGCCGACGGTAAGGTCATATTTGGTGGTCAACGCCTTGGCCGAAGCGATGACCCCCTCAGTTTCATCAAAGAGAACCGCATCTGTGTATGTGCCACCAGTGTCAATCCCCAGAAAGAGAGCCATAGTTCCTCGTCGTGTTGTGGTCGATGGTCGATACCTCGGCGTGGTCGGCATGCTCCACATCTATATGGCATAAATCGCCGGCACAAGGTAGAATGCAACCACAGTATACGACTACACCGCCAGTTCGACAACTAGGATGGTTGCAAAATACGGTTCGTCCACGCTGCATTTATGGATATGGAGATTGTCCGTTTTGTGTATTGATTGGAGGATGCCAAATGAATGCGCTGGGCTTTCAGCTCGCTTTTCGCTTGTCACTGATAGGCCTGTTCGTGCCGATTTTGCTGTGGCCGCCACAACATGCGCTGCAGCAGTCTGCCACGTTGCTGACGCGAGCAGATGAAGCGAGCTATCCCGATTTTGCGATCGTCGTCCTGTCGGATACCCAAAATTACGCCCAAAGCTATCCCCACATCTTTGAGGCACAGACACGATGGATTGTGCGCCATCGGGAAGTGCATCAGATCGCATATGTCGTTCACGTAGGGGATATCGTCAATACGGCCACTTCTACGCACCAGTGGGAGAATGCGTCTGCTGCTATGGCTATATTGGAAGACCCTCTCACGACGAATCTTCTGGATGGTATTCCCTACGGCGTCCTGCCCGGCAACCACGATTTCCCCACCGAGAATTACAACCTCTATTTCGGAGTGGGACGCTTCGCGGGTCGCGGTTATTACGGCGGTCACTATGGGGAGGACAACAATAACAACTATGGGTTGTTCAGCGCGGGCGGTATGGATTTCATTGTGATCAACTTGCAGTATCGCCCGCGTGGCAACATCCTCGCTTGGGCGGACGCGCTGTTGGAATCCTATCCCGACCGTCGTGCGATTGTGGTTTCACACGAGATTCTAGATGCGGATGCTTCTTTCACCTTTCTAGGCCAAGCGATTTATCGCGCACTGCGCGATAACCCTAACTTGTTCCTTTTGTTGTGTGGCCATGTGCACACAGAAGCGCGACGAACGGATGTGTACGAAGGACACGTGATCTATACCCTGCTGGCCGACTACCAGGATGAACCGAATGGTGGCAACGGTTGGCTGCGCATCCTGCAGTTCTCTCCGCGCAACAATCTCATTCAAGTCATGACCTACTCGCCCACCCTAGACCGCTACCAGACCGACGCGGACAGCCAATTCACGCTGCCGTATGATATGTCACCGCACAGCACATACCTGCCCATAATTGTTTCACGCGCGCACGTGACAAACCAGCCGCGCTCGGGCGTAAGCTAGGTGCTCCTGAGCAGGAGAAAAATTGACAACCCAGTCCCTGGCGTGTTAAGATGTTTGTGAGCGCTCACGGGAGCGGTCACAGTCGATGTACGGACAAAAAAGGCAATCGGCCGATGATGAGGCATCGAGTCACCATCGAGGATGTTGCACGAGCAGCCGGAGTCTCACGTCAGACCGTCTCACGCGTGATTAACAACAAGGGTGAGATCAGTCCCCCCACGTTAGAGCGCGTGATGGACGCAATCCAGCGGCTGGGTTATCGTCCCAGCTGGGTGGCGCGGGGTCTGGCAACGCAACGTACCCGCACGCTCGGCCTAGTTGTGCCGGACATCACCAACCCTTTCTTCCCTGAAGTAGCACGCGGCGTGCAGGATGCGGCGCGTGCCAAAGATTACCACGTGTTCCTATACAACACGGATGAGAGTGCTGAGCGGGAGCATCAGATTCTCTATTCGTTGGCATCGCAGCCGGTAGATGGCATCCTGCTGTTCGGTTCACGCATCGCCGACGCGGAGTTGCTTGCCTTCGCGGAATATTATCGTCCGCTCGTCGTGCTCAATCGTCCGATCATCCATCCCGGGGTGGGGGTGGTGCTGGTGGATAATCTGGCCGGCGCTCGACTGGCAGTTGAGCATTTCGTGCGCCGGGGACATCGCCACATTGGCATGCTGGCTGGGCCACCTGCCTCGCCCAGTAGCATCCAACGGGTAGAGGGTTTCTGCTGCGCTCTCGCGGAATATCAACTGCCCTTTCAAGAGAGCTACATTGTGCCAGGCCCACCCACCTTGGAGGGTGGACGGGTCATCGCTGAGCAGCTGTTGTGTCGTCATCCTGAGCTCACCGCCCTATTCGCGTACAACGACATGATGGCCTTGGGTGCGGTGCAAACCTGTATGGCACTGGGATATCGTGTGCCGGAACAACGCGCCGTCATCGGCTTTGATGACATCTGGATCGCTGCGCTGACCCATCCAGCATTGACTACCATCCGGGTGAACAAATATGACATTGGATATCGGGCAGCGCGGTGTTTGTTGACCATATTGGAGGACGCTGCCCAGTCTCCCCCTGCGGTTGAGATTGGAGTCGAACTGGTCATCCGCGAGTCGGCGTAAGGCCGCTCTCAACATAACGCGAGGTGAAACGTATGGACATGTCAGACATCACGCGAATGTATGACTTTACAGACCACATTGTGCTGATCACTGGAGGGGCTGGCATGCTGGGAGGCGAGATGGCGTGTGCCCTGGCCAGCTTGGGCGCCAATGTGGTCATTCTCGACCGCGACCCCGCACTGGCTGATCGTCTGATGGAACGGCTGAACCTCTGCAGCGGGCGCGCTCTGGTCGTGTATGGCGATGTGCTGAAACGGGATACCCTCATCAAGGCGGATGAGGTCATCCGCTCGGAGTTCGGTGATAGTCCCGACATGCTCATCAATGCGGCGGGGGGTAACAATCCGCGTGCCACCACCGGACCGGACAAAAGTTTCTTCGACATCGGCGTGGACGATTTGCGCTTTGTGTTCGACCTGAATGCTATCGGCACCATTGTCACCAGCCAGGTTTTCGGGCGGCGCATGGCAGAGAAAGGCTATGGGGTTATCCTGAATGTCTCCTCAATGAATGCCTTTCGCCCGCTGACCCGCGTGGTGGCCTATTCGGCGGCTAAAGCGGCTGTCACCAACTTCACCCAATGGTTGGCAGTGCACATGGCCAAGGAGTACAGCCCCAACATCCGGGTGAATGCCATTGCACCTGGTTTTATGCTCACTGAACAAAACCGCTACCTCTTGATCGATCAAGAGACAGGAGAGCTCACCCCGCGCGGCAGGGCGATCATCGAACACACGCCACAAGGTCGCTTCGGCACACCCGAAGACCTGCTGGGCACCGTATTATGGTTGCTCTCGCCTGCCTCAGCCCATGTGACTGGCATCGTGGTGCCGGTAGATGGCGGGTTCTCCGCTTTCAGCGGAGTGTAAGGTGTGCAACAAGCAACGAGATTCCCACGGCAAACCGAAAACGAAATTTGCAGATCACTTTAGAACGGAGGTTCATGCACGATGGCAGAGTATCCTGATGCAGCACGTCCCCTGGTGGAGCTTAAGGCACGCCACAAGTTCTTCATTGGCATCGATTCGGATGGATGCGCCTTCGATACGATGGAGATCAAACACAAAGAGTGCTTCTGTCCTAATACGATCAAGTATTGGAACTTGCAAGGCGTGTCCAAATATGCACGCGAGGCGGTGGAGTTCGTCAATTTGTATTCCAAATGGCGCGGCATCAATCGCTGGCCGGCACTAGTGATGGTCTTCGACCTGCTGCGCGAGCGGCCTGAGGTGATTGCACGCAAGATCCCCATCACAGAAGCAAAAGCACTGCGCGCGTTTATCGACTCTGGCCTGCCGCTGAGCAACGATGGGTTGAAAAAGTACCTCGCGGAGCATTATCACCCCGAGCTGGAACAAGGGTTGGCCTGGAGTGAGGCAGTCAACGCTGCGGTCGCCGATATGGTGCACGGTGTGCCTCCCTTCCCCTACGTCCGCGAGAGCCTGGAGATGATGTACGAAGACGCAGATATGATTGTGATGAGCGCTACACCCACCGAGGCGTTAGTGCGTGAGTGGCAGGAACACAGCCTGGATCGTTATATTCGTGTGATTGCTGGGCAAGAGATGGGCAGCAAAACGCAGCACTTGGCCATGGCTGCCAGCGGTAAGTATCCACCGGAGAACATTCTGGTGATCGGCGACGCTCTAGGAGATATGAAGGCAGCCAAGACGAACAATGCGCTGTTCTATCCGATCAACCCTGGAGCGGAGAACGAGTCTTGGGAACGTTTCTTCAAGGAGGCATATCGACGCTTTGTCACCGGCACCTACGCGGGGGCATATGAGCAAGCGCTCATCGCCGAATTCGAGGCGAGGCTGCCCGAGGTGCCACCTTGGAAGAGGTAGGCGGATGGTAGTTGGACTTGGCAATGAGCAAGGATTTCTCACTGAAGAGCAAGTGCGCCAGCTGATGGCGCAAGCACTTGACGACATGCCGTTGGATGGACAGCGGATCATCGTGGTAGTGCCGGACGGCACGCGTACCGCGCCCATCCCTCTAATGGTGCGCCTGCTGCACGAGCGGCTCGCCAAGCGGGTCAAAGCGCTGGACTACCTGGTCGCATTGGGAACGCATCAACCGATGAGCGATGCCGCGCTCAGTCGGCTGGTGGGACAACCCGTCAAAGATGGCGTCTTCGGCGATTCACGCATTTTCAATCATCGTTGGGATCGACCGGAGACCTTCACGAACTTGGGCATGATCTCCGCCGAGCGCATCGCCGAGCTCACCAATGGCTTGTTCTCCTTGGACGTTCCAGTCAGGATCAACCAGCTGGTGTTGGAGTACGACTATATCTTCGTATGCGGTCCTGTCTTCCCACACGAGGTGATCGGCTTTTCCGGTGGCAATAAATACTTCTTCCCTGGCATCAGTGGCCCAGAGGTGATCAATTTCACCCACTGGTTGGGGGCGGTCATCACCAGCTATGAGGTGATCGGCACCCTCTATACGCCGGTGCGTGCGGTAGTGGATCAGGCCGCGGCGATGATCACCCGTCCCAAGCTGTGCTTCAGTATGGTGGTACAGGCAGGCAGTGCCCATGATGGTGGGCTGGCAGGGCTGTTCATCGGCACGCCGGAAGAGGCGTTTGTCCCGGCTGCGGAACTCTCCAGTCGAGTGCACATCCGCTGGGTTGACCGCCCATATCAACGTGTGCTTAGCATTATGCCCACTATGTATGATGACCTCTGGACAGCCGCTAAAGGGATGTATAAGATGGAACCTGCTGTGGCGGATGGGGGCGAGGTGATCATCTACGCGCCACATATCGACGAGATTTCCTACACACATGGGCGCATCATTGACGAAATCGGCTATCATGTGCGCGACTATTTCTTGAAGCAGTGGGATCGCTTCAAGCATTATCCTTGGGGCGTGCTGGCGCACTCGACGCATCTGCGCGGGATCGGTACTTACGAAAACGGCGTCGAAAAACCGCGCATCGACGTCACCCTCGCCACGCGCATCCCACCCGAACGATGCCGGCGCGTCAATCTCGGCTACCTCAACCCGGACGCTATCCGTCTGGAGGAGTGGCAAGGTCGCGAGTCAGAAGGGATTGTGGTCATTCCCAAAGCAGGGGAACTCTTATATCGGGTGCGGCCAAGCCGGACACCCAATCCGTAGTGTATCGCATTTTTAGGATAAGAGACAAGGAGGAAAGACAAACGATGACAGCACAAGCAGATATCGGATTGATCGGTCTGGCCGTGATGGGGCAGAACCTGGTGTTGAACATGGACGATCACGGCTACACGGTAGTGGTCTACAATCGCACCGTTTCCAAGGTGGACGAGTTCATCAATGGCAGCGCCAAAGGGCGCAAGGTGATCGGCGCCCATTCCCTTGAGGAGCTGGTGCGTGCGCTGAAGAAACCACGGCGTGTGATGTTGCTCGTCAAAGCAGGACAGGCGGTAGATGATTTCATCGAGCAGCTGATTCCGCTTCTCGAGCCGGGGGATATCATCATTGATGGCGGCAACTCGAACTTCCAAGACACGATCCGGCGCACAGCTTACGTGGAATCCAAAGGACTACTCTACATCGGCACCGGCATCTCCGGAGGCGAAGAGGGGGCACGTTACGGCCCATCTATCATGCCTGGTGGATCGCCCGCTGCCTGGCCTCATGTGAAACCCATCTTCCAATCGATAGCAGCTAAGGTGGACGATGGAACGCCCTGCTGTGATTGGGTGGGTGAGAATGGCGCCGGGCATTTCGTGAAAATGGTGCACAATGGCATCGAATACGGCGATATGCAACTGATCGGCGAGGCGTACCACCTGATGAAAGAAGGTCTCGGGATGAGTGCCGATGAGATGCACCAGGTGTTCGCCGAGTGGAACCGCGGGAAGCTCGATTCCTACCTGATCCAGATCACCCGCGACATTCTTGCCTTCAAGGACGTGGATGGACAGCCATTGGTGGACAAAATCCTCGACGCCGCTGGGCAAAAGGGCACCGGCAAGTGGACGGTGATCTCCGCATTGGACACTGGGGTGCCGCTGACCCTCATCGCAGAAGCCGTGTTCGCACGCTGTCTCTCCGCCCTGAAGGAGGAACGCGTGCGCGCTTCCCAGGTTTTGCGCGGCCCGTTTGGGCGCTACGACGACAACCGGGAGGCGTTCGTGACGGACATCCGTGAGGCATTGTATGCCTCGAAGATCATCTCTTACACTCAGGGTTATATGCTGATGCGCGCCGCGGCGGCGGAGTATAACTGGAACCTGAACTACGGTGGCATCGCTCTGATGTGGCGCGGCGGTTGCATCATCCGCTCGGTCTTCCTTGGCAAGATCAAGGAGGCATTTGACCGCAATCCGCAGCTCAGCAATCTGTTGCTCGATGAATATTTCAAGGAAGCGGTCGAATCGGCGCAGCCATCCTGGCGGCGCGTCGTGGCGCGCGCGGTGGAGATGGGCATCCCGGTGCCGGCGATGTCCAGCGCCTTAGCTTTCTACGACGGATATCGTCGCGCGTGGTTGCCGGCCAACCTGCTACAGGCGCAGCGCGACTACTTTGGCGCACACACCTACGAACGGGTTGACCGGCCACGCGGCGAGTTCTTCCACACCGATTGGACAGGTCACGGTGGCACCGTCACTGCCGGTACATACAATGTCTAAGGGAGAAGAAGCACAATGGCCAAGATGAAGAACGTCGTAGTAGCGCAATCCGGTGGTCCAACTCCGGTCATCAACAGCACCTTGCGCGGTATTGTCGAGATGTGCAAGGCGATGCCAAACCATTTCGCCACCGTTTACGCCGGGTTGCACGGCATCGAAGGAGTGCTGAAGGAGGAGTTGTTGAATCTCTCGGCTCAACCGGACGAAGAGATCGCCCTCTTGAGCGTCACTCCGGCGGCGGGAAGCATCGGTACGTGTCGTTACAAGCTCAAATCGACACAACAAGAGGACTTCGAGCGCATCATCGAGGTCTTTAAAGCGCATAACGTGGGTTATTTCTTCTATATCGGCGGCAACGACTCGATGGACACCGCGTACAAGGTCGCCAAGCTGGCCCATGAGCGCGGTCTCGACCTGGTGGCAGTGGGTGGACCGAAGACCATCGATAACGACGTGGGAGATAGCGAGTTCAAGTTGATCGATCACACGCCCGGCTATGGCAGTGTGGCGCGCTATTGGGCGTTGACCATCCAGGGAGCGAACGAGGAAAATGCGGGTTCCTATCCAGCGGATCCAGTGCTGGTGATCCAGGCGATGGGACGTAAGATCGGCTTTATCCCGGCTGCTGCCCGCCTGGCAGACCCGTATCGCCAGATGCCATTGCAGATCTACCTGCCAGAAAGTGGGCTGACGCTGGAACAGATGGCCGACCTGGTGAATGACGAGCTCAAGCGCAGCAAACGCTGCATTGTGGTGGTGAGCGAGGGCTTCGATGTCGGCGCCATTGGGGAGCGCAGGGATGCCTTTGGGCACGTCCAGTTCTCTTCGAGCGAGACAACGGTGGAACAGGTGGTCGTCAACTATCTTAACAAGGTGGGTCTGGCGGCACGGGGCGCGGCACGGGGTAACATCCCAGGCACCGATCAGCGTCACAACATGATCTACGCCTCGACCGTGGATATGGAAGAAGCTTACAAGCTAGGGCAAAAGGCGGTGCAGATCGCCGTTGAGGATGGCTCGGGCTACATGAGCACCCTGTTGCGCGAACCTGGTCCGATTTACCGGGTACGCTATGACAAGGTGCCACTGGAGCTGGTCGCCAACTCCGAGCGCAAGTTCCCGCGCCAGTGGATCGCCGAGAACCGCATCGATGTCACCGATGAGTTTATCGCCTATGCGCGCCCGCTGATCGGGGATAATTGGCCCACTATTCCGTTGATCAATGGCCTGCAGCGCTTTGCCCGTTTGGAGCGCATTATGGCAGACCAGAAGCTGCCGGCGTATGTCCCTCAGGCATATCGAGGGTAGCTGGCATGACCCATCTGAAAGAACGGCTCAGCTCTCCAAAACCGGTGGATCCGCTGCCGTCTGATCAGGCGGCAGCGCTTTCCGCCGAACTGGGGCGCATGGCCGATATGGCTGTCTATGCGCGTTCTTTGGTCGTCCGGGAAGGTGTGATCTACTTCCTGGGCAAGCGCGGCGGTGCGCGTTACCTGGGTATCATCCGCGTGGGTAGTTCGTTGCCGGGGTTCATCGGGACAGAGTCGACTGTCTCAGTTGATGGAATGGTGGCGTCTTTGCAGGTGTGTCCGGCGAATGCGGCCAACGCGCGGGAGTTGCGCGCGCAGCTCCCTTTCCTCGCGCCTCAGGGGGTGGGATTGCGCAAGTCGGTCGGGTGTGGCGACCGCCTGGGACTTGCCACGCCAGGACATGTGCGCGCAGTGCGTCGCGGCACCATGTATCCCATCTTCGCTCAGCAATCTATCCGTGAAATGACGCGCACCGGACGTACACCGCAGCAGGTGCTGGATGATGCGATGTGGGGAGTCTTCCAAGAAGGCTGGCGCGATGGATACGGCGCCGATGCCGACCACCTGAAAACCATTGAGGACATCGAACAGTGTGTCTTGGCTGGCTTCGTCCTCTACACCTTCGATCCCGGAGAATATGTCAATGACCAAGCGGCCATGCATGATGCTGACACGTTGCGAGCTAAGGTGGAACAGCTGCCATGGCATGAGATGGAAACCTCCTGGTCTGACTTGCGGTGTCATTATCTGGGCCGCACGATGGACGTGGGCGATTTCGCCATTCCGTTTGACGAGCTCACCCTGCTCCGCGCGGTGGCCAAGTATGCGCGCGCGGTGATGCATACGGTGCAGCTCTACCGCTATCTCGTTGGTCGGCTGAGTGGCTCTGGCCGAGCGTATGAATTGGAAGTCTCTGTGGACGAGACGGCTACACCGACTTCGCCAGCGGAACACTACTTCGTTGCCAACGAGCTCAAGCGGTTAGGCGTGCAAATGGTGAGTCTGGCGCCGCGCTTTGTCGGGCGCTTTGAGAAAGGTGTAGACTACATCGGCGATGTTGCTGCGTTTGAGCAGCAGTTGCGCATCCACGTTGCCATCGCCCGCGCGCTAGGTCCCTATAAGATCAGCTTCCACTCGGGATCGGACAAGTTCGCATTGTACCCGATTGCTGCGCGTGTGGCAGGTGACCTGGTACATCTCAAGACGGCCGGCACCAGCTACCTGGAGGCATTGCGCGTCGTGGCGCGTGTGCATCCTACCCTGTTCCGCGAGATTCTTTCCTTTGCGCTGGAACGCTATGCCACCGACCGTCGATCTTATCACGTATCAGCGGATGTCAGCCGAGTCTCCGCAGCAATCCATTCCACGGACGACCAGGCGCTCGAGCGCCTCTTGGACACTTTCGACGGTCGCCAAGTGTTGCACGTCACCTTCGGATCGGTGCTGACAGCACGCGATAGCGGACAGAGTGAGGTGTATCGCTTCCGCGACCGACTGCTCGCCGTGCTGCAAGAGCACGAGGAGATGTATTACCAGGTGCTAGAAGAACATTTTGCACGGCATATCTTGCCCTTCAGCTGAGACGTGCACGTACTGCTCCTGGAGCCCTACCTGGGTGGTTCCCACGCCGCCTGGGTGGAAGGGTATGTCGCATATAGCCGGCACGAGGTGACTGCCCTGACGTTGCCAGGATGCTTTTGGAAGTGGCGCATGCACGGTGGGGCAGTCACCTTGGCGCGTCGGTCCCTCGCGCTGGAGCGAGTGCCGGACTGCATCCTGGCAACCGATATGTTGGATTTGACCACCTTCCTAGCACTCACCCGTTCGCGCACGTGGCAAGTTCCCACCGCTGTGTACTTCCATGAGAACCAGATGAGCTATCCCTGGGCAGCGCACGACCGGGACAGGGCGAAAGGACAAGATGTGCACTATGGCTTTATCAATTATGTCAGCGCTCTGGCAGCAGATGCCATCTTCTTCAACTCAGCCTTTCACTGCGAATCGTTCTTCGCGGAGCTGTCACGTCTGTTGAAACACTTTCCCGACTATAACGAGTTGGACACCATCGCTGTGCTGCGCGCTAAGAGTGCCGTGTTGCCGTTAGGGCTGAACCTGACACGTTTGGATGCTTTCCGACCACCTGTACGAAATAGGCCGGGCCATCCGCCAGTCATCCTGTGGAATCATCGTTGGGAATACGATAAGAACCCGTCTGAGTTCTTTGAGGCGCTTTATGCGCTCGTCCAGCGGGGGCTGGATTTTCGGGTGGTGATCCTGGGCGAGTGCCCGCGGGAACAGCCAGTCGAGTTCCTCGAAGCGCGGGCACGCCTGGGTGAACGGGTGTTGCATATGGGCTACGTCGCCACTTTCGAGGAGTATGCGCGCTGGCTATGGCATGCGGACCTCTTGCCGGTCACGTCCTATCATGATTTCTTCGGCAGCAGCGTGGTGGAAGCCATCTATTGTGGCTGCTTACCCTTGCTGCCGGAGCGGTTGAGCTATCCGGAGCTGATTCCGCGCGCCTATTACCCCATGTGCCTCTACCGGGATTTCACCGATCTGGTGGAGCGTCTGTCTCACCTCATCACGACCGCTTCGTGGCCGACCGTGACACCTTTACAGTCCTATGTCACCCGTTTCGATTGGCACGTGATGGCACCGCAGTACGATGACCAGCTGGAAAAGCTCTGCCACTCTCCAGGCGCATCGCGCACCATTGCGGCTTAGCTCAAAGTGAAGAGACTTTTCGAGACAGCTCTCTCGAGATGGTGGCAAGGAGGAGTGTCTCCATCCGATCCGCGTGCATCCCTAAGCGGCTGTGGCACTACCAATTTTAGATCCGAGCACTATACCCTCCCGCTCCAGACCCCCTCAATACTAACACAGCTCTAACAAGCCGTTTGCGATTTTCTAACATACAGTCGGTAAAATGAGAATAGAATTTGGAAAACAAGGATAAGCAGATTAGCTAAACGTCTAGAGTCATCCTATAACAGGAGGTGATACTATGGCAAGCGTCATTCGGTGGGATCCGTTCCGTGACTTTGTAACGCTGCGCCAGGCGATGGATCGCTTGTTTGAGGATGCTTTCTTCCGTTATGCACGTGAGACCGACGAAACAGGCCACGCGGCAACTCTGCCCATCGACCTGTACGAGACCCCCGAGGCCCTCGTGGTCAAGACTCGTCTACCGGGTGTGAATCCGGAGGACGTGGAAGTCAACATCCAAGGAGACAATCTGACCATTCGGGCAGAGCTGCGCAGCGACGCCGCGCTGGAGGATGCCAAGAACTGGACCTGGTATCGCCACGAACTGTACCACGGGCCAGTGGTGCGCAGCATCTCACTGCCCACGGTCGTCCAGGCAGATAAGGTGGAGGCGACCTTCCGCAACGGCGAGCTGTCGCTGACGTTGCCCAAGGCCGAGGAGGTCAAGCCGCGCAGCATCAAGGTCAAGACGGTACGCTAAAGCTCCAAGCTTGATCTTTGTGCCCTGAAGCGGCGCAATTCAGCTCATCGATGCATCAGCGTCGCTCAACGCAGAGGTGCCTCAGTCCTATCTGAGGCACCTCTTTATATTCGATCGATGGTCGCAAGCTTTTTATCTCAGCAAGAGCTCTGAATGATTGCATTCCACCCCGAATCGAGTATAATTGTGGAGTGTATTGGTCAGTGATGATCCGGATGGCAGGAGCGGTTTGAGATCCGCTTAAGGGAGTTGAGTTCAAGATGCTGGTATGGGAAGATACAGTCGAACAGATTGAGGATGTGGTGCGCGGATTGCTATACTCCTATCGGGAGACCGACCGTATACAGCACATCGGTGGCCCACATCTACCGTCCTCGCAGCGCACCATCGAGATATGGCGCGTGCTACGCGCCGTTTTGTTTCCGGGTTACTTCGAGACAGATCCCTTAGGGGATATGAGCGCAGTGGAGGATATAACCCGTGAACGAATCGCCTGGGTGCGACGTAACCTAATTGAGGAGATCTATAAAAGCTTGTGCCATGAGTGTCAACGCTATGGACAGTGCGATGAGATGAAACACTGTCGCGATAAAGCGCGTCTCATCACCGACAGTTTCCTAAAGGAGCTGCCGTCTATCCGAGCGCGTTTGCAACTTGATGTGATCGCTGCTCTGGAGGGCGATCCAGCCGCGCAGAGCGAGTCAGAGGTGATCTTAGCCTATCCCGGTCTGGCAGCGGTGACTGTTCATCGCATCGCCCATTTCTTCTATCAGAAAGAAGTGCCCCTGCTGCCACGCATCATGAGCGAATATATCCATCATCAGACGGGGATTGACATTCATCCGGGTGCTACCATAGGTGACTCCTTCTTCATCGATCACGGTACAGGGGTTGTCATCGGCGAGACCACCTGGATTGGGAACAACGTCAAAATCTATCAAGGTGTGACGCTGGGGGCACTTAGTGTGCGCAAATCTTTAGCGCGCAAAAAGCGGCATCCGACTATCCAAGACAACGTGACTATTTACGCCGGCGCGACGATCCTCGGGGGAGAGACTGTCATCGGACATGACTCGATCATCGGTGGCAATGTATGGTTGGTGACCTCTGTGCCACCCTATTCGCGCGTTTACAACTCGGCTATCTCGACGCGACCGATTGTGGAATCAAATAACGGGGGAGGTGAAAATTATCAGATCTGACAATCTCATTGATTGAAGACAAAGAAAAACCACTTCTTGTTGTTAGCGTCGATGGGGATCTCAATGAGGTCGGAAACAGGCTGGCCTTGTGGATCCAGCAAGCGAATCTGATAGCTGCCCGTTTCGTAGATAGGCGCTTCGAACGCTACATTACCTTCCTGAACCTCGGGAGGTAGACTGCTAGGTATGGGGGTGCAAAATTCGTTACAGCATGGCGTCGTGGAAATGCGTGGCCCGCTTGCCTTGCACAAATCCCAACAAGATGGCGGACTCTCAAAGGTCAAACCGCTTGGCTGATGAGTGCCTACAATCCGGTACCCGCCGACGAGAGAGTCTCCGATTTTGATTTGCGCATAGATGACAAAGAGAGAATTTGTGGTGGTATATTCCTGAGTTGCCACGATCTTAAAAGGATAAGAAGGGGTGGGTGTGGCGGTAGGTGCACGTCGCCGCACCGCTCGACGTGTAGGGCTGGCATTAGGAGAGACTTGCGACGTATCTGGTGTCGTGAGTATAACTCGCGTGTACGTCGGTGTAATAGTGGGTGTGGGGGTATCCTTGACCACCCGTGTTGCAGTAGGTGTGGGTGGTTTGGTTTCCTGAGGCAATGGGATGGGTGTCCAGGTCGGTGGCATCGTCCAGGTCGGTGTTGGGACAGGGGGTGGCACTTCTATAGGAGTTGTCTGGGCAACTTGGTTTCCCGGCGGAGCGATGAAGTAGGAGCGCGCTAAGAAGCCCACCACACACAGCTCGCCGAGCACCAGCAATGATAACATCGCCAATACTAACTTTTGCCTGCTGGTCATAAGACTACCTCACCATCCAAATAACCCCCTTCACATTACATAACATTATAGCATACTTTTGCGTTTTTGCCAATAGGAAACATGGGGGGTAAAATCTCTTGGAGGCAGTATGATATCTTCCAGCATAACTCCCCTGGCGCCCGTGTACGTTTTGTTGCTGGGTGCCATTCTGTTACTCGCTCTAGGCCCTGCCTCGACGACGCGGGTGCGCAATTGGGCCTTTGTGGCCATAAAGGCTTCTGCGTTGGCCCTTGCCATATGGATCGGCAGGGACAATCTTTTAGCCCTTTCTCACCCTTCCTCTAATGCTAACGCCATATACCCTTTGGTGAGATGGCTTGACGGCACTACCTTAGCGTTCTATGTGATGCCCACGACACCCCTGGTGGGAGGATTGTTCGCGACCCTGCTCTCTGCGGCACTGGCAGGTCACGATTTTCACCCGCGCGTAATGGTGGGCAGCCAGGTGTTGCTGCTCGTGATAGCAGCAGCTGTTTACGGTGTCCTTATGGCCGGCACGTGCCCCGCGCTCGCCACTGCGATTTTGGCGTTTGAGAGCGTAGTAGCATTATGGTGGATGGCACGCAACGAACCCGGCTGGGCGGTCGCACGTCTATCACTCGGGGTCATCACCGCCGCTGGGGTCATGGGTGCCAGCCTTGATAACATCGCGGCGCAGCCGAATGCTATGTCTCCCAATGCTCTGCTGACACTATCTGTGTGGTTGCGCCTGGGTTTCTACCCACTGCTCGAATCGGATGCTTTGACACATTCCCTCCCGTCCATCCGCCTTGCTTGGACTATGCAACACTTGGCTGTCGGTTTATACGGCATGATGTGGGGGGTAGCGCCGTGGATTGTCTGGCCCGCTTTGGTCACTGCACTGTTGCATGGGTCATTGGCCTGGGTTGAACCGGAACGCGAGCGACGCCTGAGGCATGCTGCCTTCGCCTCATCGGGGATTCTTTTGGCAGCTGTGGCGCTGGGGGGACGTGAGACTCTGTGGTCAGGTGCTCCAATAGTGCTTTTGTCAGCATGGTTAGTGCTGACGATGATTCCACCAGGTTTGGCACCGCCCTCTCGCGCGGCGTCCCAAATTGTGGGATATCTTCCTCCCTTAGCAGCCACGCTTTCTCTGGGTGTTCTGCCGGCCATAGGAATATCCAATCAAGCAGGCTTTTTCGAATTGTTCTGGAACGAGGGAGGTCCAGCGGTGATGGCTTGCGTGGTTATTGCATGGGGAGGGGTGTTGTCCTCTCTCTATCAGTTCTGGCAAGGTGCTTTGGTAGTGACACCTGCTCCGGCACCCCCATCCCGCTGGCGTGCAGCAGGTATTGGAATTGCCACCTCGACGCTCATAGTGCCCTATCTGACGGCGTGGTTGAGCCAGCTCTCCATCTCTTACTTTGCCGGAACATGGATAGGCATGTTTGGTTCCGCACTATGGGCTTTATCGCTGGGTTATGGGCGGCGCATGCTACGCCTTCTGGGAGGAGAAGGAGAGCAGCGCTTCGTAATGCGATTACGGATGCGATGGTTACTAGAGATCGGTTGGCAATTAGTTGGGATTGTGAGCGGTGGGTTATTGCGTGTGCGTGCCGTTATCGAGGGTGAACATTATTTGGCGTGGGCCCTCCTGTTATTGATCTGTCTGGGTCTAGTGCTCTCTGTCTATCCGGATGTTCTAGCGCGTTGAAGCGGGATAGATGCCTGAAACAGAGAATCTGTTACGGATAGTGGAACTGTGCGCGAAATAGGGATAGTCGCATCACTGATCACCGGCGCGCTGATCCTTCTTGTGCGTGATTGGCGTGTAGTGTTGCTGGCACTTTTGGGACAATATGTGGCGGTGGGACTCATCCTCTCTCAGATGACCCCACCTGAAATCGCTCTTATCAAGGTGTTGGTCGGCGCGCTTATCTGCCTAATGCTTTACTTGGCAGCACGACAGTCTGGCTGGAACGTTCTCGCTGAGCTTGATGCGAATCGACCATCATTCTCCAAGGACGCAGCTGGTATCCATGATCTGCTGTCTTGGACCGGCCTGGCTTTTCGAGCTCTGACGCTGTGCCTGGTGTTCATTCTGACGACAGTGTTCACACGTGATTATCCACTTCTAGGAACACCCCCTGTGATTGGTCTTACTTGCTATTGGCTGATGCTGATCGGTTTGGTTGTGCTGATGCTGACCGACCAACCCCTGCTGGCCGGTCCGGGGCTGCTGACCGCGTTGACCGGCTTTGAACTGCTATATACTTTGTTGGAGTCCAGCTTGGTTATCGTATTTTTGCTCGCTGCGATGAATCTGCTCCTTACTGCGTCTATTTCTTACCTGGTCGCTGTTCAGGGACGTAATCTCGGGTGAGAGACCGTGATTGATCCGCCACTGTGGTTAATCATCCTGCCATTAGGAGCGGCAGTGCCTGTTTATCTGCTGCGAGATTGGCAGTTTGGAGGCCATCTAGCTGCCCTTGTTTCCCTCTTCGCGGGAATATTGGCCGCTGTTCTTCCCCCGACCAATCCTCTACGTCTGATGGGTCGTGTCTTCCTGCTTGATCCCCTCACCCAGTATATGTTGGCAGTCTACTTCATTGCTTCAGCATGGCTATATATAGCGGGACACTCTTTGCGAGTGGGACGGAACTTTCTGCCGCTTGGGTTGTGTGTGTCAGGATTGTTTGCCATTGCCGCTATGTCACGCCACCTGGCCATCAGCAGTCTCGCAATGACACTCGCTGCTATTGCGGCTGTGCCCGCTGTTCAAGATGAGCGTTCCGATTCAGTGCGAGGCACTTGGCGTTTCTTGGTTGTCGTGAGCTTGGCATTACCCTTCTTCTTGTTAGCTGCCTGGCACATAGATGCGTATCGCGAAGATGCTGAGCATGCCATATACTTGTCCCAGGCAGCTACTTTGCTGGCAGTGGGATTCGGATTGTGGTTGGCGGCCTTTCCGATGTATGGGGTGTTAACGACATTGGGTGCCTTCTCTTCTTCTGTGTCTGGCACACTGGTACTGATCGGTTTCCCCATGATGGCGCTGACCTTGCTCAACCATCTATTGGCCGAAGCAACTTGGTTTGGCTGGTGGGAGCAAGCTGCTCATTTACTGTTGTTGGCGGGATTGGCATCGGTGGCTCTCGGTGGGATTTTCATCTGGATTCAACGTGCCTTGCGTGCAATGCTGGGATATACAGCATTGTTT